>CAIXME010000026.1 GCA_903920425.1 uncultured Pirellula sp.
CAAATCCAACCCGCAGTGGGTTCAGCAAACGACACAGCGTTGGCTTGCTTGCTCCGATTCGCCTCACACTCGCTACATCGTCAAACGAGCTTTGCGCACTCTGAACAAAGAACAGTGATCGACATCCTACTGTCCCGTCGGCTTTGATTGCCGCTCGTCTATACCGAGCAAGAACACCAAACGGTCACTTGCAACCGCAACCTGCACTGGCATCAACCACTTCCGTTGTTTCCCCCTGTGCATTGGTAGTAATGCTCTTGGGAGTAGGCTTGATACCAAAGTGACACATGCCCCAATGATCACATTTCCATTGCTCGATGCCTCGAATCGTCCGACATCCCGACATCGTACAAACGGCAAATAGGATGAGGATGATTTTGAATGTGTTTAGCATGCGATCTACGGCTCCCCGAAATGGATACGAGGTCGTTATCGACCTCATATTCGGAAAACTTTACCTACTTCAACACAGTTTGCGACGAATGGCCAGGGAGAAATGGATTGCTATCACAATCCATGGTTCACGCGGAGAAGAGTTGTGACTCAAAAAGTGGATTCTTGAATACTCTGTGTCTTGGTGTCTCTGTGGTTAAAATTTTTGATGATTGAGTGCCAGCACTGGTGGATCCCTCGCTTGCGAGTCGGGTTGTGATTGAGCACAAGCACTCACGTGCTGGGTTGTGATTAAGCAACAAGCCGTCCACGAATCGATCTAACGCACAACACAATCAATAGTGCACCGCTGATTAGCCCGACTGGCCAATCTCCATAACGAGCGTATAAGGTGGGCGTTCCGTCACCGACTTGTAGATTCGTTGCAATGATCGACATGGATTGGATCGCGGTGTTGTCGACACTTTCGACCACTTCGCCTCGTGGGGAGATCAGAGCGGATATACCTCCTGTTGCCGCTCTCACGATGGCATACCCACTTTCGATTGCTCGCATGCGGCTTGAATCGAAATGATAGCCTCGAATGGGAGCCCAGTCGTTGGTCGGTACCAACATGAGTTGCACACCCTGCAAACTGTGAGCGCGGGACAAGTCTGAAAAGTTATCATCCTGACAAATCACACCACCACATTTCACACCCAGCCAGTCCACATTTGGCTTTGCGAATTCCCCCGCGTTGTAACTCTCCATAAACGGTATCAAATGGCTCTTTTCATAGATATCCGTGAGTCCCTCATCGGGGTGGATGTATAGCAATTGATTCTTCCTGAGATCTTGACGAAAGACACCTATCGCTCCATGCAGCCCCTCCCTTTGCAATTCCTGAACAATCCTTCGAATCGACTTCTCTGCAGCGGTCGTGGGTGCTGGACAATTCAATCCGGTTTCTGGCGTAACGATGATTTGCGCATTAGCCCGCTTCGCAGTATCGCAAAGTGACTTTAGCGTTAAATCAACACCATCCCCCCATGAAAGAGCCGCAACCAAGGGCCCGTCTGGAAGGCGTCGATTCCATCTTTGCCAATTGATCGCGCTGAGTGCCCCCACCACGAGTAAGAGTGCAACGAGCAACGAGGGATTACGAGGTTTTAGCAATACGATGGCGATCGTTGATTGCATCCATACCAAAACGAAAACGACCCCGATGAGTCCCGAATAGGCCGCGAATTGAATCAAAGCCGGCGCTGCCGATGCGACTCTCGCAAAACATTGGGCTGTTCCGAATACCGGAACCGCATGCCACAAAAATAGCTCAAACAAACAAACGACACTGGCGCACCCAACGGGTCCCATCCAATCACCGGTCCATAGCAGTCTATGCAATATGGGTACAACGCAAAACCACATTGCAAAACCCAGCATGGCAGCCACCAGCACCGGTGCCGATGTTCCAGCGCAGAAAAGCAGCGGTATTGAGTAACAACACGAGAATGCCAATCCCAGCCCGAACGAGGAAAGGCTTGGTGCAGCCACAGGTGCAAAACGTCGTGAACGCCCTGGCTCCATCATTAGCATGGCCATAAAGAGCGGGACCAACGCTACAAAATGCAACAGCCACAGATGCACGGGATAGTCGGCAACAAAGAGCAACCCGCCACTGAACATAGCCAGGCCGTAAGACGAGAGATTCCAACGCTTTAATGGGGATGCTTGAGACGATTCGGCGTGGACTTCACTCATGGATGCATGGTCCAGTCAAATTGAAAAACTGTGACGGAGGTTACAAATGCATCCCTACAAATCCCCCCTGTGCATCCAGGGCTTGCTCCATTTGCTGGATGCGTCTCTTTGTCTTTTCTGGGTCACCGGCACCGATGTACCGATCAAACTCGATCAATACCGCTTGGGTGACGGATTCCTGAAACCACTTCACTACATGCTGTTCCAGCCAAGAACAGGTTTCTTTGTCCAACGTAACACGCAAAGCGGCTTGCCGAGAACGCGTGTCTGAGTCGTCTGTAAAGACCACTCCTTCAAACCGAAAAGCGATCATGCCGTTGTTGGGATCATTGGTCACAAAGAACCGGCACACCGCGTTATGTAGAAAATACGAGTTGTAAGTCCCATGTTCTGCAATGGCGGTCTTGATGCGATCGTACTTCGCAATCAACCCCGGAGATGCATCCAATGGCGGATCTAACCGGGCGATACTCCTCAGTGGCAAACAATCAAACTGGATGTCCACTGGTCGCGAATTATCGATCGAACGTGCATTGCTCATGACAAGACTCGGTTAATTCCCAAACGCGGCATTCAACAATTCGCGTTCTTCCAATTGGTGCGCACGAATCGAACCAGTGGACGGGCTTGCCGACTCAACTCGCGAAATGCGTTCGAGTTTGAACCGTGCAGCAAGCTCGTCGCCCCAACGCATCTTAACAAACTGCCATGCACCCATATTGGTTGGTTCATCTTGATACCAATACAATGGTGTACCTGCAGGATAGATGCTGAGCGCTTCCAAAACTTTGCTAGCTTCCAACGGATAAAATTGCTCGATACGAACAAGTGCGACATCGTTGCGATTCAAACGTGTTCGCTCCGCAAGCAAATCGTAGTACGCCTTGCCCGTCGACATGACGATGCGCGAGGTTGGCGTTCCCACCGGGCGATTGTCCGGCAAAATCTTTTGGAAGCCGCCGTTTTCAATCTCATCCAAGGTTGATGTGCAAACCTTGTTTCGGAGCAAGCTCTTGGGTGTCAAAACAATCAGCGGCTTGCTCCACTTGGATTTGACTTGTCGTCGGAGCAAATGGAAATACTGTGCCGGCGTTGAAGGTTGCGTAACCTGAACATTGTGTTCCGCAGTCAGCAACAGAAATCGTTCGAGCCGAGCGCTGCAGTGCTCTGGTCCTTGCCCTTCGAATCCGTGCGGTAGCAGCATTACCAAACGACTCAAACGGCGCCATTTGTCTTCGGCACTGGTAATGAATTGGTCCACAACGCACTGCGCCACGTTCCAGAAGTCACCAAACTGAGCTTCCCACGCGACCAACCCCTCGGGGCAATCCAAACTGTATCCATACTCGAATCCCAAAACAGCTGCTTCGGAAAGCGGGCTGTTGATTACTTCTACTCGAGCTTGATCGGAGCTCAAATGGGCGAGAGAAAGATGCTTGCGGTTATCTTCCACATCACGAACCACAGCATGGCGCTGCGAGAACGTACCGCGCTCGCAATCTTGCCCCGACAATCGAACGGGATGCCCTTCGACGAGCAACGACGCGAATGCGAGCAACTCCGCGGTGGCCCAGTCCAGCGGTAGCTTTCCACTGGCCATTTCACGGCGATTATCAAACTGCAATCCAAGCTTCTTATGGAGGTGGAAGCCCTCTGGAATCGTGCACATGCGTTGAATCAAATCGCTAGCCATGCTCTTTGGAATCGAGGTGGTCACTTGCTCGTTCGCAGGTTCGTTTCCACCAAAATACCCGGCCCAGTATCCGGTCAAGCTTTGCAAGTCATGCACGAAAGGCTCTGTCTTGGCCAATTCAAACTCGCGGGAGAGTCGGCTATGCCTTACCTCAGCGATCGAGTCGGCTTCTTGGCGAGTCAACTCGTTCATGTTTAGCAGATGCTCGAGATAGCTCTCGCGAACATTCTTTCGCTTGTCAATCGCAGCGTACATCAACGGCTGAGTGTAGCGAGGCTCATCGGCTTCGTTATGCCCCAAACGTCGATACGCGTACATGTCGATTACGACATCCTTCTCGAACTCTTTGCGGAAATCCATCGCCAAGTTAACAACTTGCGCGACAGCTTCTGGATCCTCGCCGTTTACGTGGAAAATTGGGATTTGGAGCATCTTGGCGATGTCCGTCGCGTAGGTGCAACTTCGCGCCTCGTCTGGCTCAGTCGTAAACCCGATCTGGTTATTGAGCACGATATGCAATGTGCCACCCGTTCGGTATCCTGGCAACTCACTCAAATTGAGCGTTTCTTGTACGACCCCTTCTCCAATGAAGGCGGCATCTCCGTGAATCAAAATCGTCATGCTATCCGTGCGGTGAATATCCCCGTCACGATCTTGCTTGGACCGACAACGTCCCAGGGCAACCGGATTGACGAACTCCAAATGGCTCGGATTAAAGCAGAGCGATATATGGACCTTTTGACCAGTGCTGGTGGTCCAATCGCTGCTGTAACCCATATGGTACTTGACGTCCCCACCACCCCGGAAAAGCTCTGGCTTGGGATCATCGAAAGACCAAAATATGCTTTGAGCTCGCTTACCCATAATATTCGCGAGAACGTTCAATCGACCGCGGTGCGCCATGGCCATGACGACGCCCTTGATGCCATGCTGCCCGGCCTTTTCGAGGGCTCGATCCAACAGAGGGATCATGCTCTCGGCGCCTTCGAGCGAGAAGGTCTTTGCTGTCGCGTACTTCTTTCTGACGAACTCTTCAAAAATCGTCGCGTCTGCTAATTTCGTATAGATGCGGGTCTGCACTTCATGCGACAGCTGCAAACGATTCTCTGTCGTCTCCATCCTGCGCTGCAACCAATCGCGAATGTTGCGATTGTCGATGTGCATGAACTGAGCACCAATGCTACGGCAATAAGTATTGCGAAGCTTTTCAATAATGTCGGCTAGCGTTCGCCCGTTGGAATATTCCAATGTCGGTGAGGTGAACGGACGTCGCAAATCCTCTTCGGTTAGCCCATGAGATTGAGGATCGAGCTCCGGTGGCCCTTTTCGTGACAAACCGAGCGGATCAATCTTGGCCATCAAATGCCCGCGAACGCGATACTCGCGAACCAACTGATCGACGCGTTCCTGCATGCGCGCAAGCCACAATGAATCCGGCAACGAATCACTGCTAGCGGTACCAGCTCGCGGTGCATCGTCGAGCTGTTGCTCTGCGAATAAGCCCTCGGAATGGGCGGCCAGTGAGAACTCCTCAAAGTACTTCCGCCACACTTCGGAAACACTGCTCGGGTCCTGGATATAACGTACATATAAGTCGTCGATGTAATCGAGACTGTAAGTGTTCATTTCGGTTCGCTTGCTCAAAAGTTGTAAACCCTATCGACTCTTCTGATTTCCGTACCAGAGTCGCAGGGTGTATATAGGATGCATTGAGGCCGTGCCGCCCCGACTGATCTCTATAGATTAGTAAGCAATCCACCCCACCAAAGCAATGCCAAGGTTGTGGATCACGACCAACTGCGACCAGAGGGAGCAATAACCTGCCACTATCTAACGGGGCGAGGAATCCCGTTGTCGCAGCCTCAGGTAAAAGACCGTCGCATTATAGCCGGCGCGGCCGAGCGGAAAACCTCGCATTGGTGTTAGCGGAATTAATTTCACCAGAATTACCACGCTTTTCGAGCATTTTTCAAAGACGCGCGGACGACTCACGCACCCCGCAATCTGAAAAGCCGAAAGGACTTTGCGTTTCCACGCACCCTCGACGGTTAGCCATCCCAATGTATCGCTGACCACAATGCGTCTGTCGATACAACCCGCCCCGCAAAGTAACCCCAGCCCGAATTTCCCCCTCAAACTACCAACATTCCCAAAAGACCAAACCGCGCGACGTCGATAACAGAATACCTGTCGGAGTTTCCTGACTCCCTTTTTCAGTACGATCACGGAGGATCTGGGAAATGCAAAAACGCCGAGTTCACTTTGTGAATTCCGAATCTGCGAAGCCGTCGATCCGCTTTCCCGTGATTGTCAGCGCCGTTCTTGGCGCATGCTCGTTTGGATCCTTTCATGCCCAAGGGCAACAACCTTCGGACACGAGCCCGATCTACGACAACCCATTTCGCGTGGTCGCAGCACCCGCTAACCCCGCAGCGATCAACGCTCTGGCACCGAATCCCGATACGGAGCGAAAAGAGCCGACGACCATTCTTGAAAGCCCGATCGAGAGCGTGGTTTACTTAGAAAAACTCCCTTCGCAGACCGACCGCCCAGTGGTTACCGCGATCAGTGTTTCCCCGGACAGCGAATTGATCGCAGCCGCAGGTGATGACCATGCCATACGTTTGGTCTCCATGAAGTCAGGCAAAACGATCAGTACACTCCAAGGACACGTCGACTGGGTGCAAGCCGTTGAGTTCTCAGCCGACGGAAAGCGGTTGGCTTCCTGTGGCAACGATGGCCAATTGAAAATATGGTCGATCGATTCTGAACCCAAGCTGGTTGCGACACATCGCGTTGGTCACGCCCTCCAGACCCTAGCCTTTTTAGGCAACGAAGAAATCTTTACTGCAGGATTCGGAAACAATCTGTATCGTCTGCATATAAACAACGCCGCAATCAACGTGTTTCACGCCTGCGAATGCAGCGATATCCGTTCGATCGCTTGCTCGCCCGACCTGCAGTGGGTCGCCTTCGGTGGACGCGACGGTGTGTTGCGTATTAGGACTACCCAGGTCGAATCCGCAAGCCAGGCTGCTGCATTGCCTCCACAGAACGGACATGCTGATACCGCCGAACATACGGCGAACCTTCATTCCGACCGCATTCGTTCGATTCAATTTTCTTCCGATGGCCAACAGATCACCTCCGTTGGCGAAGACCGCCGCATCGTTCACTACGACCTTGCTCTACGCAAGCCGTTCGGCCAAACCGAAATCGGTGGCGGCAAACTGATGGGACTCTGCCAACTCGAACCCAATCTTTTCGCAATCGCGGGAGCCGATAACACGATCCGCATTTTTAGCGATATGAACCATCGAGTCCTGGTCAAACTCGTCGGACATGATGGATCGGTGACCGTGCTCAAGAAGACGCCTCGCTACATCGTTTCTGGCAGCTACGACACCACCATTCGCATTTGGGATATCGATCGAGCGATTTCCAGTACCGATTCCCAAGGACTTTACAAACATCCAGTCGCCGCCCAATTCGAAGATTCGGGCGCCGGAGATCAAATCAAATAACAACTAGCTTGCATGTCGTAGCACATGCCTGCCCTTAAGTCGATCAATACCACCAAGCCACCTGCGATACGCGGAGGATTGTCATCTTGTCCTGGAAAACACGCATAGATCAATGGACGAAAAATCTGATCGTGCGATCGTCGACACGTGACAATGACCGCGATCGCCAACCATCTCATGGCAGCAAAGCCGTTCGGAACAACGTGAGACCATCAAAAAGCTCCATTCGACATTCCCATGTTGAGAACCTGGAAGAGCGAGTCCTGTTCAATGTAGATCCACTTTGGGTTGGTGGAGTCTACGTCGAAGAGGATAACGGAGGTGATCAACATGGCGATTCTTTTTACGTAACATTTCGTGGTGGTGCGGCGGGAACGCAACTCACACGCCTTGTTATTGATACCGATCAAGCAGCCTCGGGCTTCTCAAGCGGTGACAACATCTTCGACACCGTGGAAGGTGCTCTCGGTGCTGACCATGCTTTCCCCTATAAGCTCGAACTGCTGACTGCACAATCATCTAACGCTCGTGTGAGCGCTCAAGTCGTAGATGGCGGCATGCAGTTGATCCTCACGTTCGAGAACTTCTTTGCTGGCGACAAAGTAAAGTTTTCAATCGATGTGGATGAGATCCAACGCTATCGGGACGAGCAAGGTGCGGACGCGATCAACCCTAACATCGATCCAATTACTTCCGGTGTTGAATTCGCAGACTCCAAAATCAAAGCGACGTTTGTTGCTCCCCATTTCCAAGATGCATCGACCGAAGGACTGTTCGTTAACGCCTACGATGCGGTCCTGGCGAACACAGGCCTAGACTTGCCCGGCGACAATGTCGCGGGATTGCGAGATCGTACCGCGGGTGCAGCCGCAACCGTCGTCCAAACGCCTAAGCCAATTCAGCTCTCAGGTACGGTTTATGTAGACAACAATCTGAGTCTGACACAAGATCCAGGTGAAAACGGGATCGCTGGTGTCTCGCTGACCCTCTACCGACTCAACAATGGATCGTATGTTAGCACCGGCCTAACCACGACGACCAATGGACAGGGGCAATACGCCTTTGGACTAAACCTTGGTCTCCAACCGGGGACCTACCAGATTCGTGAAACTCAACCCACCGGTTATTTCAGCGTCGGCGCCGTCCCTGGACAACTGAATGGTCAAGCGGGTTTGGGGCAAGTCGTTGCCAATGACAAAGACGTTTTAACAGAGATCCAAATTCTCTTGGGAGACAGCAGCGGCACGCGCTTGGATTTTGCTGAAGCACAGCCCGTTCAAATTAGTGGCTTTGTCTACCGCGACAATAATGACAACGGAGTACGAGAAACAGGCGAAAGCGGGCTGGGTGGAATCGATATCCAGATTGTCTCCATCGATACGATCGCTTCCTCGATCAATCAAACAGTTAAAACCCAAGCAGACGGCTCGTACCGATTTATTGGACTACCTCCAGGCCGATACCGTATCACGGAATCCGTGCAACCTGCAGGATTGTTCGATGGCAAGGAGTCTCTCGGAACGGTAGCCGGACAGACGCGAGGCTCGATTGTCACCAACGATCAAATCACTGAGATACGACTCAATGGTAACGACAACGGAGTCGAGTTTAACTTTGGTGAGATCGAACCGTCATCGCTTTCGGGGCATGTCTGCGTTGCAATGCCCGGATTTGATTGCTTTTCAACCGAGCCCAACTCCATCGCGCCTCTCCCAGGTGTCAAACTCGAACTGGTTAACGCTGCTGGTTCCGTAGTTGCAACGACGACCAGTGCAGCGGACGGTTCGTACCAATTCAACAATCTACCTGCTGGTGTCTACAGCATCATTGAAACGCAACCCACCGATCTCATTGATGGAGTGTCTCGCGCTGGCACGATCAACGGGTTGAACGTTGGCAACGCAATCAACGGCATACGCATCGAGCAGATCAGTTTGATTGGAGGCCAGCAAGGCACCAATTACGACTTCTGCGAACTCCCTCCGGCATCCATTTCCGGACATGTCTTCCAAGATGACAACAATGATGGAGTACGACAGTCTAGCGAGACGCTTCTCCCAGGTGCAACCATTCGTTTATTGGATCAGCTCGGAAATCTCGTTGCGCAGACAGTCACGGACCAACAGGGTAGCTATCGTTTCCGTGGCCTCCGCAATGGCACTTACCGAATCGAGGAAGTAACACCAGCTGGGTTCATCGACGGAAAGGACCACGTCGGTGAGATCGGTTCGTTAACCGTTGGGCAGCTCGACGGAACAGATGCGATCAGAGCAATCGCATTACCATCGGGTATGGATGGAGTAAACTATGATTTTGGTGAACTCCGACCGGCAAGCATAGCAGGGAACGTTTACGACGACAAAGACGGTGACTGCATACGCGACCCAGGTGAGACGGGAATCGAAGGCGTACTTATCGAGATTTTCGATGATCTAGGCAGACTCGTTAACAGCACTCGCACTGATTCAGCCGGAAACTATCGCTTCGACAACCTCAAGCCAGGTACTTACCGACTCAATGAGACACAGCCCATCGGCTACGCTCAAAGCGGTCAGGACGCGGGAACAGCGGGCGGTGACGATTCCATCACCGATGTGATTTCCGCCATTGCGTTGGGTTCGGGCGTCAACGCTACCGAATACGATTTTTGCGAATTGCGAGTCGCATCGCTGGAAGGTCAAGTCTTTGCAGACCTCAATGAAGACTGCATTTTCGACGCCAACGAATCACCTATTCCCGGAGTCCGCATCGAGCTACTCGACGTCAACGGGAACGTAATAGCCACTGCTTTTACCGACTCGCAAGGAAACTATCGCTTTGTCAATCTGATGCCCGGTATCTATACGGTCCGCGAAACACAACCGAGTGGCTACTTTCAAGGTGGCCAAATGGCTCCCGCTGGAGTTGGCAACACGGACGTCGCGGATGTGATCTCACAGATCCTTCTCGAGTCCGGACAAAACCAGAAGCAATTGGATTTCTGCGAAGTACCACCCGCAACGATATCCGGATACGTCTTCCAGGACGGGCCACCTATTGAGACCGAAGACGGCTCGCCACCATTGGTGCTCAAGGGCTTGCGAGATGGGATCCGAAACGCATCGGATACCCCAATCGCTGGCGTGGTTCTGGAATTGCGCACGAGAACCGGTGCACGCCTACAGTCGAAAAATGCCCTTCCCGGTTCCTATACAACCGAAAACATTCGCGTTGTAACCGATGCCAATGGCTACTATGAGTTTCGAGGACTACGCCCGGGTGCGTACCACGTTTATCAAGTCCAACCGACGGGATACTTCGATGGACGCGATACGGCAGGTTCCATAGGTGGCTTTGCAATCAACGTTGATGATGTTATCTCGGACTTTGATGCCCAGAACATCTTAGAACAGCTATCGATTGATCCATCTACGAGCCCTGGTCGCGACGCGATCTTGATGATCAACCTGGAAGCAGGCGCGCGTTCCATTGAAAACAATTTCAGCGAAATCACCGTGGTGAAACTGCCGCCACCCAACACTCCTGTTCCTCCACCGCCATCGAACCCTCCACCTGTCGCTCCGCCTCAAACCGTGGGATCGGTTCCACTGCCACCTGAGCGGTTTTTGGTTATCCCACCGTTCATGGCGGGCAAACCAGACGAGCCCGTTGGTGGTTACACCGTGGAATACACTTGGCACTTAAGTGTGATTGATGCTGGCGAACCTCGAGGGCATCAAGTCGACAAAAAAGCGAGTCGCGAACGTGTAGCTCAAACCGCACGTATTCTCAATGCATCTCAATGGACCATCGACACGATCAACCAAGGTCGATGGGTAATCGTTTCCACGAACCGTAATAAACTTGTTCGCACTTCCCGCGAAGCCTTTGATATCCGCGGTGCAAAACATCTGGCTGGAGACTTCAACGGAGATGGCCGGGATGAATTAGCGCTGTTCAAAGATGGTGAATGGCTGCTGGACATCAACGGAAATGGCGCATGGGACAAGGGTGACCTTTGGGCGAAACTCGGCGGTGACGGAGATCTGCCCGTTGTCGGCGATTGGGATAACGACGGAAAAGACGATATCGGGATATTTGGGCCAGAGTGGGCTGGAGACGAAGCGGCCATCGCTAGCGAACCAGGACTGCCAGACCCTGCCAACCGAAATGTCTCGACGCCAAAGAACCTCCCGCCTCGAGTCGTCGCGGAAGGACATGACCGACTTATGCAACGAAGCCGCGATGGTGAGCCACGCTCCGATGCTATCGATCACGTATTCCGTTTTGGTGGCGACACAGACCAGCCCGTGGCAGGTGATTTCAACGGCGACGGAGTCTCCACTCTCGGAATCTTTAACAACGGGAAATGGCGCATCGACGTAAATGGCGATGGCCGTTTTGCTGATGGAGATGACTCGTTTTTTGACTTCGGGAAAACCGGTGATATCGCTGTCGTGGGTGATTTCAACGGCGATGGACTCGATGAGATTGCTGTTGTGAGAGGACGTGATTTGATCGTCGATAGCAACGGCAACGGACACCTCGACGCCACCGACCGTGTATTTGAGATATCCGGAGACGAAGGTCAGGTCGTCGTCGGCGATTTCGATGGTGATGGAGTAGACGAAGCAGCGTTCTATGCGTCTCTGCCAGTTCAGTCAGAACCGGAAGCCCGCACCGCCGTTCGTTAAGCCGAACCGTTTGCGTTTCGAATCCATTTTGCTGACGCAATCTCCATCACCGTTACAACCGGAACCAGACGAGTTCACCGTTGAGGAATTCCGGGATCCGGTTTAGCGTGCGAGCACTGAGACGATTATCATGCGAGAGTCGTGATCGTTTCCAATCTCGGTTTCGCAGGCTCCGCACGCTGGTTGACCTCAATGCAACTGGTCTACTTTCTTCTCGTCCCCTCAGCCATTGCTTCTGCAGTACTGGTTACCAAGACATCGCCCTCGCTGGATAATCTCGAATCGTTTCAGGACATAGGGGCAATTTGGTTGAGCATTTGCTTCATCGTCGCTTGCTTTGCATTCGCAGCGCATTGGATGGAAAATGCTAGACGCTTAATTAGGTCAAATAGCCTCTCCCCCCTCCCGTCATGGCTCTATCACCGCCACACGATTTTGCTTTGGAGTTGGTGCTTGGCACAACCCTTTCTTTTGGCCGCCGCCGGCTGGACATCTTACGGTCAAACCTTGCTTTTCCAGGCAGGAGTTCTTGAGTCGAAATCGTTGCCACTTTTGTTCCAGATGATTCCCTGCATAGCTCTGTTAGTTACCCTTGAAATGATCTGGTGCTTTGGCACTCCGCAATCGACTCCATCCAGCAATGGAACCAAACCGACGTGGAACCACCAACTGGGATGGTGTATCCG
>CAIXME010000027.1 GCA_903920425.1 uncultured Pirellula sp.
GGAATCGCTAGGCATAAAGGCTCCGCGAACGGAAGATTTACATCTTCCGCGACGGGAAGACTCGGAAGATTCACATCTTCCGCTACGGGAGGAGTTGAAAACGCGGGCGAGAGAGATCCAACGACTTTGCGTTTTTGTCGTGGATTGCGTGGGTCGATTGTATTCTGTGGGCGATTCGTTACCCTAACGCAAATTCGGCGATTACAATTCGCAAAGCCTCCCACGAACTCCGCGACGTCACACGTCGGACCAAGCTGGATTGGACGAGGCTGTTTGATCCAAAAACCTGATAGCAATTACGGCAGGAGCGGAGAGTTACATGGGAATGCGGTTGAAGTTGTTCGTGATGATGGTTTTGCAGTTTTTCATTTGGGGAGCCTGGCTGCCGCTGATCTTCGGCTACTTGCCCGCTCTAAAATTTACGACATGGCAACAATCGCTCATTCTGAATGCATTTCCTGTCGCGGCTATTGTTGGGATGTTTTTCAGCAACCAGTTCGCCGATCGTAATTTTGCTGCCGAGAAGTTTCTGGCGTTTAGTCATTTTGTTGGCGGTCTGGCCATTCTTGGCTGTGGTTTTGTGACCGATTTTCTTTCCTTTTTTGCGTTGATGCTCATCCATTGTCTTTTGTATGTGCCAACCATCTCGATCACGAACTCTATCGCGTTTGCGAACATGAAAGATGCTCAGAACGAGTTTGGAATCGTGCGCATGGGTGGAACCATTGGATGGATCTTGGCCGCATGGCCCTTCACATTCATTTTTGTGAACTGGGATGCAGTCACAGAATCCAAGCCTGCTGGATTCGTTGAGTACATCGGAGCTGCGTTAGCGAACCCGCTCGCGGGGGAAGCACTGTTGAATGCAACCAAGTGGACGTTTGTCGTTGCGGGAATTGCTTCTTTGGCGTTAGCTGCGTTCAGTTTGATTTTGCCACACACACCACCTAAAAAGTCGGAAGGTGGCGAAGAGAGCTTGGCCTGGCTGCAAGCGGTCCGATTGCTAAAACACCCGTTTGTTTTGGTGCTATGGATTGTTACGTTTCTCGATTCGTTTGTTCACAATTGCTATTTCAATTGGACCGGTCAATTCTTGGGCGCGACCCGAGAGGTCGGCGGCGTTGGGATACCTGGCAACTGGATTATGCCTGTGATGAGCGTTGGTCAAATCTTCGAGATACTGACGATGTTCGTTTTGGGAATGACCCTCAAAAACTTCGGATGGCGAACCACGATGATCGTGGGCATTTTGGGACACGCTGCTCGATTTGCCGTATATGCATTTTTGCCTGAGCAACCGGCGCTGATCATCATCGTTCAGATGCTGCACGGTGTTTGTTATGCATTCTTCTTTGCAACCGTTTATATCTTTGTGGACGAGTACTTTCCCAAGGATGTTCGCAATAGTGCGCAGGGTTTGTTTAACGTCATGATTCTTGGCGTCGGAGCGTTGGTAGCCAACACGATTTGCCCCATTTTAATCCAAGACGTATTCACCAAGGATGGACAAACGGATTTCCGTGGTTTGTTCTTAGTGCCTTGTTTTGTAGCGACGGCTGCGGCGATTGCATTGGCATTGTTCTTCCACCCTCCGAAACGTTCGACCGAAGACGTCGCGATCAGCGCGCCAAGTCACTGATCGTTCATTGTTGCCATGCAAAAACAAAAAGGAATTCTAGTCCTCGGTACGGATACCGATGTTGGAAAAACTTACGTAAGCTGCCGGATCATCGAGTCGCTTGTCCAGAGCGGTATCGCAGTCGGAGCTTACAAACCGGTGGCCAGTGGTGCCCTATCCCCAGAACGGAGCGACGCTTCGCTGCTTTGGAATGCAAGCGGCAAGCGGGGCTCACTAGGCTTGGTGAACCCTCAGTCATTCACAGCGGCGCTTGCTCCGCCGATGGCTGCGGAGATGGAAGGGAAGGCCGTTGACGAATCGCTGTTCATGCAAGGATTTCACGCATGGGCGACGCAATGCGAATTCCTCGTAGCCGAAGGCGCAGGCGGACTCATGTCTCCCATTAGTTGGGAGATGACGAATGCCGACTTCGCCGCGTCGATCAAATTGCCAATCGTGTTGGTGGCTGCGAATAGGATCGGCGTAGTCAATCAAGTGCTAACAACCCTAGCCGCATCCAAAGCCTTGGGACTCCATGTGCGATGCATTGTTCTGAATGATACTCCCGACTCCAAATCGGACGATTGTTCTCGAGCCTCAAACGCCCGGCTATTAAATGCCTTTCTTGCCAAGCAATCCTCGAGCCCTACGCTGACCTGCATGACCCGCGATGGGAAGGCGTTTCAGCCAGACTTGTCCTGGGATCGAATCGATTGCACCGATTTTGCCGGTTCCCACATGAGTGGTCCTCATTGATTCAGATCAATTAATCCAGGATGTGCGACCTGAGTACACGATCGGTTGGGAACCGATTATTGTAAAGACGCCAATTTCGTAAAAAACCTCGGAGCGGATCGATACTAATGAATCTGGAAACAATCTTGAGTTGGGTGCTTCATCTGGACAAGCACTTGAACGAATTGGTGAGTAGCGTTGGACCGACGTGGGTTTATGTTGTGTTGTTCGCAATCATTTTTTGCGAGACCGGCTTGGTCGTTCTACCTTTTTTGCCTGGCGACTCGCTTCTATTTGCAGTGGGAGCCATGTGCGCGATCGAAGGGACAGAATTAAGTCTCACTATCATGATTCCGCTGTTGATTGTTGCTGCCGTGTTGGGTGACGCAATCAACTACTGGATCGGAGCGATGGTAGGCCCTAGGGTTTTCAAAAGCGAGTCTTCGCGATGGTTGAATGTAAAGCATCTTGAGCGTGCCCAGGAGTTTTATGAAAAGTATGGATCCAAGACGATCATCATTGCTCGCTTTGTACCGATCGTCAGGACCTTTGCCCCGTTCGTGGCAGGTATCGGCAAGATGAACTTCTTGCGATTTTGGCTTTACAATATCGTCGGTGGAGTCGTTTGGGTCACGGCGTTTTTGGTTGCCGGCTATTGGTTCGGGAACTTAGAGATCGTCAAAAAGAATTTCTCTTTTGTAACCCTGGGAATCATCGCACTGAGCGTCGTGCCGATTGCGTTGGAGTGGAATAGTGCTAGAAAAAAGGCGGCTCGCGAAAAGAGCCAAGTCGCGTAAAGGACAGGATGCTGGTCCATAAAAGAGAATGCGGGCTTGAGCGATTAGGCCGCTTTCGTTCCATCTCGGACGCAAGCCACACCCTCTTTGCATCCAAGATAGGCATTTGTCTTTCCTGCGACAATTTTTGAATATCAGAGCAATGGATCGTTTGCATTCGAGGCTTTTCCCCATTGCTAGGTACAATCGTGTCGGGATAGCTTGGTTTGGCATTGCCCTGACAACTCACCTCCCATCAGTTCGTCCATCGAGATGGGAAGAATTTCAATTTGAGCCGGCTTCGACGCATTGTAAAGAGCATAAGCCAGCGGGTTAGAAACTGCGTTTGGCGATCGACCGGGCAGCCTTCGCCACGTTTAGCCTTGCCATTGGATCAATGGATCGAGAGAGGTGGAAATGCGGTAGTTCGTCTGATGCAACCTGCAAGAACCGTCGAGATTGCACCAGCATTCATCGCTGGAGAAACTCCGGCGCAGCCAGTTGTTGAAAGCACGATCCCGGCCAGCATGCGGCAGTCAGGAACGAGCATTTCGCTTTCATTCCCTGACGAACGGATCGCGACCATCCCGCTTGGGCGTGTTTATTCGAACAAAGGTCTCGTCGTTACACCGGACCAAACTCAAATCCAAGACTTCAGCGGTGGGGCATTCGAAGGCTTGTTTCCCCACCCATTCGTATGCCATGGACGACTTCCGAAAGCCCAGAGGGTCCATGGAAAAGTCGCGGTTTTGACGACAGGATTAGGCGATTGCAACTACTACCATTGGACGGTAGAAAACTTGGCTCAACTCAGGCAAATAGAACAAGCGGGGGTGTCTCCCAATTCCTTTTTCATCTCGGGGACTCATCGGTTTCATCGGGAATGCCTGGAACTGTTCGGTGTGCCCGCAAGTGTGCAGATTCGAGCCAATGAGTTCACGCATGTTCAGGCGGATGAACTCATCGTTCCCTCCGTACTGCGGTCGGAGATAACACCTGAGAGCGCAACTTTTCTTTATCAACGCATGGCTGACGCCCATTGGTCCAAGACACGAGCAGAAAGTCGCCTTCGGCTTTATATCGCTCGTCGTCGAAGCGGCTGGCGATATGTTGAGAATGAATCCAAGTTGCTCGCGGCGCTGAGCGAGTTTGGATTCGAACGGTATTTTCTAGAGGACCATCCAGTACGCGCTCAGGTGGAGTTATTCCAACAAGCCGAGTTTGTGATTGGACCTCACGGCGCAGGCTTAACCAACCTCGTGTATTGCAACGCGGGAACGAAGGTGATTGAAATTGGCTCGCCGATCAGGCCGCTTGGCTTTTTCTATTTTATTTCGCACCATCGCGGCCTTCGCTATCTCAACTACTTCGGCAAGGCTGTCGACGCGGGGCGCGATGAATCCAATATCCATGTGGATGTCGAGGAGTTGGTTCGGCACGTTCGAGCCTTCGATCAAGACGGGCA
>CAIXME010000028.1 GCA_903920425.1 uncultured Pirellula sp.
AGAAAGGTACGAAATCAGCTTTTTGCCAAAGAGCGGAGGCTACAACCATCGGGTACCAAAACAATTTGCTTCGCGCCACTCCATAAGTGTGAGAGACATCGTCGCCAATGAAAGTAATGATTATCGGGTCAGGAATTGCTGGACTTAGTGCGGCAATTGCATTGCGTAAAGCTGGTTTGCAAGTGGTTGTATTCGAGCGAGCAACTCAGCTGACCGAGGTTGGAGCCGGGATCAGTCTTTGGTCCAATGCCCTACGTGCACTCGACAAGATCGGAGCGGGGGCAGTTATTCGCGAAAGGATAGAACCACTTCGTAGAAGCGAATTTCGCGGCAACGACGGCTTCCTGATTGCTGCGTCGTTTCCTGCATCGAAGCTGGAGGCAACTCTAGGGCACCGACCAGTTATCGGGATGATACACCGCGCCGAATTGGTCGAGTCACTCGCTGCGTGCTTGCCGAACGATGTAGCACGGTATGGCTTCGAAGCGTCGGCAGTTCGCGACACTGGCAAACAAGTTGAAGTAGAATTCACGAACGGCCATCGCGAGAGTTCGGACCTAGTTATCGGAGCCGATGGAATTCATTCGAAGATCCGATCGTTGCTCTTGGATTCCTCACCACCCCGCTATTCAGGCTATACATGTTTTCGTGGAGTCACGAAATTACCACCAAGCATTGAGCCGGGTTATCTAGGCGAATGGTGGGGGCGAGGAAGTCGCGTTGGCATTACTACATTACCTAATCGTCGCGTGTATTGGTGGGTGACAATAAACACTCCACAGAATTTTCGCGTTGAGGACAAGCGAAGTTGGCTATGCGATAAATTCCGTCGCTGGGCCGAGCCAGTTCCCGAGCTGTTGTCTTCAACACCAGATGACGCATTCTTTCAGAACGACATTATTGATCGTGTGCCTAACAAGAATTGGTACCAAGGGCGTTGCCTACTCATCGGAGACGCCGCTCATCCAACTACGCCCAATCTCGGTCAAGGAGGTTGCCTCGCGATCGAAGACGCTGCATGCTTGTACCATCTATTCTCTAACTCATCTACTTTGGATGAGATCCTGCCGGCATTTGTGAAGCTGCGATACTCAAGAGCGGCCGCAATCAATCGCGATTCCAACCGGCTTGGAAGTACTGGGCAATGGAGCGGCAAAATAGCATGTTGGATGCGAGACTCAATTGTTAGACAGGTGATGCCAATCATCGGAGTCCATGAAATCCTTAAGCATGCGAGAAACGTCGATCGTTTTCTGGTTGAGTAGCTCCCGTTTGTCGATGAAGTATCTCTGGTCAAAACTTCGTCGAGTGTTTTTAAAATCCCATTGAACCAAAGAACGTTGGCACTGTTCTTGTAACGGAAGTTTCGCCCCCCTATTCAACGGACACCTTCCATGGACGAAACATGAGCACAATCGCAGCAACCCTCGATTCACATAGAAGCCGTTGTGATTTAGAAACCTATACGTTTGCGGTAAGACTGCGGAACACGACGGTGAGGAACATGGCTTTTTGAATGGTGATGGAGATCGGGTTGGTGGTTGGGCAACGCGAAACGCTCGCGACAAAATAGATTTCGATCGGCTATGATATAGCTCCCCCTGATCCTTGATCTCAATTTGAATTAGAGCCGATGCCGCTAGGCAACAATTCCATTGCGAAAACTCCGCATACCCGCAAGCGGACCAAACAAGAATACGAAATGAAAAATCCTCAATTGCCCAGCGAATCATACTTCCAAAAAGATCGACGCACCCCTATTCATTCTAACCCGCTCTTGGCTTTTGTATCTTCGTGTACAGGTGTTACGATTGCAAACGAAGGGAGACGTCTATCGTGAGGATTCAACTATGGGTAACGTGCAGAATGATCTTGCTAGTGTTCGGATTTTTGGAGACAACCATGGCCCAAGAAAGTGAATCGACCTGCGTCGTTCAATTGTATGACCACCCGGTTTACAAAGGGGAGATGAGTGTACGTTGGACGAACGACATCTCAACTAGGTTTGAGCTCAAAGGTGCCGACAAATGGCTTAACAGCCCGCAAATCAAATTGCCCATGAATGCAAATGATTTTCAAATTGTTGGATCCGTAACTTGGACGCATGATCGGGCCGGCGAAAAGACTGCGTTGGCTTCTTCCAAGGAACAGTTCGTCGACTTCACGCCTGCTATTCGCTATTTGCGATCCGAAGAATCGTGGGGCAAACGCATGGGTAATTTCGTACAGGAGTTAGTTAAGCTGGAGGAACAGCAACAGGATCGGGATGGAAGTCCATCAGAATTGATAAAGGCGAATGGTTCGGTGCTTCCAGAATCGATCAAGTCCGCGGAGCAACGATTAAAATTTACGTTGCCCAACGAGCACAAAGCACTGCTGCAAGACTTCGGGGCTTGGTCCTATTCCAGTTCGCGCTGCGTGCCTATCGAAGATATCAACCGCGCAGACACACAGATGCGTTCGATCTGGGGCTCGCCCGCTTCGGAGTTTGATTCACTTTCGGAAAAATCCAAAACACTCTACCAAGCGAGCGTCATGCTATTTGTGGAGGGAGGTGACGGCTATGGAGCTCTTATCTATCATCCGATCTCCACGGATGGAGATTATTACTGGATCCACCAAGATAACCTCGACGAGCCCGTTAAGCTGGTCGACAGCCAAAACAGGCCGCGAGACTATTCCAGTGCGATGCGATGGATCATTGCCAATCAAATTCTGCGTTATTACGACGACGTCTTCGAAGGAACGTTCATCGACCGAAGTTCACCGACCGCAATTCCCTACCAACTTCGTCTCAATTATCCTTCACAAAAGCAACTAGAAACAAAGCAACTGGAAGTAAGGCTTGAAGTGGAGTGGAGCAAGTTCGAGTGAGGTATCGCGATTGAAACTTACTCTTTGAATCGGTGGTAAGGATAACGTCGCGCAAGCTGGACTGCCGATGGCTTAAAGCACGTTTTGGAGGTCGTCGCAGCATTGAGTGGTGTCGCT
>CAIXME010000029.1 GCA_903920425.1 uncultured Pirellula sp.
GCCTGAAAACATGGAGCGTTTCGGATTTGCAGAGAATCAAATTTGGGTCGTTTTTTGCTGCCCCCCCTACGCGCTGTGGGAATCGGAAGGGGATCGAATACTGAACGCGTTGAATCGATGGTGGGAATCGGCTCCGAGCGGCTCGTTGTTCGCGATCGAATTGGAGGAATCAACCCCGATCAAATACCTTCCGACCATGGCGGAGTGGGATATTCGCGTTTACAAACCTGCTTTGATGGCGATCGCCGAAAAGCCCTGATCGGCTTCTCGCCGGCTGCTTCTCCAGATGACTATGCCCAATGCAGCCGGTTTTGCCCTTGTCGGGACAGAAAAACGCTAGGTCCTATTCCGGCTTTAGGTTTTCATTGATGCGTCGATAGTATTCTGAAACCCGCTGTCGATACTGAGAGGGAATGGACTGTTGCGATTGGCCTGAAGCGTCGCTGGTTTGGGATTCGTTAGTTCCTCCGCTGCCAGTGTTTTGCTTGGCTATTTCAGAGCGAGTTGCAGCTCCTTGGCTCACTTTGTCGGAACGTCCTTGGCTTGATTGTGCCGGGCTTGGCATGGATCCGTACATTCCCAAGTTACTTGGCCGCGAAGAGCGTTGGCTAAAGCCGTTGTTTTTGCCACCGGGTTCTCCTTCTTCTCCTTCGCCTGATTGTTGGCCTTTGCCTCCCTTTTTGCCCATCCGACGTTTGAGTTGATCAAGCGTATTTCCCAGTTTGGATTTGCCGTCTCCATCCTTTCCTTTTCCCTTCCCCCCATTCTTGGCTGGTTTATCAAAGGCGCCTTCGGCGCGGTCCCCCGCTTCTTGACCCATGGATTCATTTTGGGGGAATAGCGATTGCAAAGCTTCGGCAGCTCCCTTTGCGTTTTCTGCAGCTTGAGCGTACTTGGATCGAAGCAATGATTTTTGAGCATCATTCATGAGCTCAGGTGCACCGCTTTGTTCGATTCCTTCGGCAAGTCCTTTCGCTGATCGAGCAAGCGGTTCAAAGTCGGGAGTCGCTGGGAGCTGGTCGGCGTTGTCGGCCAGCGACTGAGCGAGTTCGCTCAGTTCCTGTCGCAATTGGTCCTGCATGGCTTCCATTTCCATCATGCGGCGCTCGTTGGACGGATCTCCCGGATCGGCATCAGCCAGGGACTGCATGCGATTGGCAAGTTCGGATTGTTGCTCTACCAGCTCGTCGAATCGCTCTTTCGCTTCCATCAATGGAATTGCCTTGCTCAGTTCATTCAGCGGGTCGATCGCTTCTTCTTGGATTTGTTCGCGCATGCCGCTGATTTCTTCTCGCCACTGTTCGATCGATTGCTTCTCTTGATCGGTCAGTGGCCGCTCCCCTGCTTGATCGCGAGTCATCTCTGCCATGCTCTGGGCTTTGGTTGCTGTTTCCTGAGCAAGCTCGCGAAGCATTTGGGTTAGTTCGCGATCGATATCGATATCCATCGGATTCTCGGAGAGCTTTTGGATTTCGTTAGCAGCTTTCTCGGCTGCCTTTTGCGTTGCCTCCAATTTGGCCTGTAAATCTTCTTGAAGCTCGTTGTTTTCGGGATTTGCAGCGGCGCGTTCGGCTGCTTCTTGAAGCTCGGCGATGGCAGTCGAAACATTTTCGAGATGCCTTTGAGCCGCTTCGTACTTTGCGGATACCGCTTCGGCGCCCCGTTGTTCCAGCATGCGCTCTTGGAATTCGGCGACGGAGATGATGCGAATCGTTGTTTTGGGGGATTCTGCGCCTTTCGCGCCCGCAGGGTCATTGTCTTCGGTTCTCGCAAAGAGATCGATTTCATCTCCGGGGCTGAGACCAAAACGTGGTAAAGGGAGAACGACGACACCATTGATCCTGGCGCCGCCATCTATCGCAAGATCTACCGGGCGTGCGGGTGAACCATTGAGGCTCCTGTACAAACGCAATTGCGTTATCCCAAAATCGTCTTCGGCGGAGATGGCGACTCGCATATCGATATCGGGTGTTGCAAGCGATAGCGGGCGTGGGTCAGTAATACGCACGACGGGCCGTTGATCCACCAACAACTCGAGCTTACCCGTGACCGACTGGCTGGATGTGAGACCGTCAACATCGGTAACGGTCAATTCGAATTTGGCATCGCGTCTGATTTCGAGTTCGCATGTAACGAGGAAGGGATCCTTTTTTTCAGTTGTGTCGACCGCAAGTTCCACTTGTTGGCTTTTTCGATCATTCCCGTCGAGTTGTAGCAACCCACTTTGCAGTGGTCGATTGCTGGTGACGAAAAACTCGACGCGAGTGCCCGCGATCCCCGCGATGCCCGCTTCAGGAATCTTGCCCTCGTATATCGCTTGATGTGTGTATTCGGGTGGTGAGATGCGCACGGTGACATCGACGATGTCAGGAGTCATGAGGACATCGAGGCGTCCTGTATCCGACCGCGTTTTACCGCTCCGCACATAGAATTCGCTTGATTCGGTCACTTGCGTCAACAGAGCTTGCCACTTCGAGCCATTGCGAGGGAGCATCGGCAAAACGCGCTCACGACCATCGTTTCCTTTCGTGACCAATTCCATACGCTCTATCGGTTTTCGGGAGATCTGAGCCAGTATCTTTAGCTCGTCACCGTAACGGACTTCGAAGTGATTTTGTTCCAAGGTAATCGTGATACCCGAGTAGGGAGGCGTATCGGACGATGGGTGCAAAAAGCGTTGCACTTGCGTCCATGCATATAAAGGAGCAATCCCTGAAACGAGTGCCCCTGCGATCAGCAATCCCGCGAGCCAATAGAGTTGGGGTTTGATTGCCGTCCATGGAAAAACGTGTGAGGGGGCAATCGCATTGATGCGGTCGGCCGATCGGACGATTGCTTGACCGGCAAAACGAGCCGTCAGATCGGACCCTTGCGCTCTTCCATGCTTGATCAAGTCCCAAGCAGTTGCGATTTCGCCGCCCGTTTGTTGCGATGCGTCGATTTGCATGGCCGTCCAACCTGGCGAGGTTCGGCGGAATGAGAGGTAGAGGCTACCCAAGATTACTGATATCGCCACCCAAGCGGTCGGTCTCGTGACGATCCATCGCGATAGGCTATCCATTTCGGAGATCGCATCGATGACCATAGCGCTCGATACCAACGCGATCCAACCAGCGAGACTGATCAACAGGATACGAGCCGTATGCAAGCCGATCGATCGCCGCGCAAATCGAGAGAGCGCCGTGGTGAGCTGCGACTCTCTGCTTTCGATTTGTCTGGGCACTGCATCTGAGAGTGCGAGAGACGGGGGCAAATTACTTGTCGACACCGAGTTCATCCTTTTCAAGTCTATTCACCGTAGGGATGGCCACTGTTGCAAGATCGTCCCACATCTCCAATTCGAAAAACAACTCTATCCGCTGATAGCAGCAAGTGCTTTTTTAGCAGTCGCAACACATTGACGAATGTCTTCGATCGGGTTGTCTGGGTTTTCCTCATACTCCAATGACAAAGCCCCGTCGCTCGGGAATTTCGCTTGGATCAATGCGTCGAACACTTCGGAGCATTGCAAATGTCCTTGTCCAAGCAATACACCCTTGGTCTGATCCTTCATCTCTGCAAAATCCTTGAGGTGGATGCCATACAATCGCCCTTGGAGCAATCGGATCACTTCAACTGGCTTTTCGCCGGAGCGGATGTAGTGACCTAGATCGGCGCAGGCTCCAATTCGCTCGTCTCGACCTTCGATCGCACGCAGAAGATCCGCGACCTTGTTGAAGCGATCGGTTGGACCGTGGTTGTGAATTGCAATTCGGATATCAAATTCTTTTACCAAATCATTGAGGCTGTCCATGGAATCGGGAGTTGGCCCAGCCGATATCGTTTTGATCCCAGCTTTCTTCGCGAACTCAAAGACCTTTCTGTTGGCTTGAGCGTCTTTGGTGAAGCCGTTGACGCCGTGTGCGGAAATGCTCAACCCCAACGCCTTGACCTTGCCCACGATCTCATTGATCTGTTGATCGCTGGAGTCGAGGGGGAACATGCCGCTATAGAATTCGACTTGTTCGAAACCGAGTTCTTTGGCATGGGTCAGTGCCGCGTCCAACTTAAAGTTTCGGAGCGAGTAAAGCTGAATACCTAGTTTCAGATGGTGGGGAGCGGCCGGCGACGCACTCACTGCCTGCGTTAGCGTTGAAAGTTTCGAACCAGCGATCAAACCGGCGAATGCACCGGCAGTTTGAAGCCATGATCGTCGCGTAAGAGCGTGTTTCATCGAGGGATCCGAGGCGGGAACAGGGAGAGAGGATGATGAATTCATTGGGAATTGTTCTCAAAGAGGTGGATTTCGGGTACCGTAAGAAAGTACCTATTATTACACTCGCAAGCCGTGAGTGTTGCGGCAGTCACGAATATTATTGGTCCAAACTAGAGCCCCCGCCATCGAGGGGAGCTTGCAAATTGATTTTCGTCCTATGGCCAGCAAAGATTTAGACGTCGACCAACTCGCCTTGTATCTCCACATTACGCCTGCGCAGGTCAACAAAATGGCGGTGCGTGGGAAGATTCCTGGTCGCAAGGTGAACGGGGAATGGCGATTCTCGGAATCGGAGATTCACCATTGGCTAGAGGACCAGATCGGTGTTGGGGATGCTCAAGAATTAGAGCGGATGGAACGCGTTCTAGAACGCAATGTGGATGTGAATGCTGACGATCGCGCGATGCTATGCGATTTCATGTCCCCACTGGCGATCGATATTCCGTTGAATGCTCGGACGCGAGGCTCGGTCATTCGAGAAATGTGCAAACTCGCTTCGCAGACGGGACTGCTGTGGGATCCCGATACGATGTCCGAAGCGGTTGCTGAACGTGAGTCGTTGCATCCAACGGCTTTGGAGAATGGAGTTGCTTTGCTTCACCCTCGTCGACCTCAGTCGTCGATATTGGCGGAACCGTTGGTCGCCCTTGGGATATCGACACAGCCTATTCCGTTTGGAAACACGACAGGTCACCTTACCGACGTTTTCTTTCTGATTTGTTCCACAGATGATCGCGTCCATTTGCGCATCCTCGCTCGTCTCGCACGGCTTGTCACCGATGATGTGTTCTTGACGATGCTGCGCTCGGCGTCGTCGGCCAACGAAGCGATCGATATTGTGCGTGCTGCGGAACTGGAGCTTACACGGTCTACGGTTGGAGAATGAGCAGCAATCTATCAGTAGGATGGTTCGGACCGACCAATGATGCTTGGGAGTGGATTCTGGGCCACTTTGAGGATCGTATTGATCTCAGAGAACAAGATATTTCTCCATGGCTGCATCGATCCTCCACGGTCGATGGTTTATCCCCTCACGACACTCAGTCCGTGTTGCTCTTTGCGTGTGAGCATCGCAGCGATAGCACGATTGATTTGGTAAAGCGATTTGATGCAAAGGGGATTTCGATACCCTGGGGTATCGTTCTCGGAACAGACTGGTCTGGGCACCGGCGCACGCTACCACTGCCAGAAGTCTGGCAGACCTTTTATTGGTACGAGTTGTACGATCGTTTGATGCCGTGGATGCGCAGCGTTGCAACGCCCGTTTCGCAGCTCGCTGAAGCCTCCGTGTCGTCCGCTGCAGGGAAACGCAAAATCAGTCCTCGTGTGCAGCGTTGGATTGATGCGTCCAATCAGACTCTTGTGCAAAATGGTACCGGGCATGCAACCTTGGCGCAGCCGATGGCGCTCGTCGTTGCCCAAACGAGCGAGACGCGTCAGTTATGGAAAGACGCTTTGGGACGCCGCAATCTTCCATGCGTTGCAGTGAATCCATCGCAACTCGATCTGTGGGTTGAGCCCAGTATCGTCGTTGTCGATTTGGACGCCCAACCGCTAGAGCAGGTTACGAGCGGTGGCGAGATGGTGTTGACGTCGCAGTTGGAATTGCATGAACGTATTCGAACGCTGTTTCCAACGGCATTGCAGGTTGTTCCCGATGCATTTCCGCGATGGGAGCGTTGGAGTCGGCTTCAAGCTTCCGGTGCGGACATCTTGGTCGCAAAGCCATATTATGTCGATGGTATTCTGGATACGGTTTTGCAAGCCAAATAACCTTCTTTTCATTGGCATTCCGTTGTTCACGCCTACGAAAACGATGCCGCTGGAGTGTTAAGATTCCGTTAAAGGCCAAAGGCTTGGCTCTTTAACGTCGTGGTGCCCTCCTATCATAGGTACGTATTAAAGAATTTTTGCTTATTTTTATTCGTCCTGATGTATGGAGTGATTGGAATGAGAAGCCCGAAAGCGAATCGCCTGGGATTTACCTTGGTGGAGCTGTTGGTTGTGATTGCGATTATTGGCGTGTTGGTGGGATTGCTGCTGCCCGCTGTACAAGCAGCCCGGGAAGCGGCCCGCCGAATGCAATGTTCAAGCCAAATGCGTCAGATTGGACTGGCATCTTTTAATTATGAGTCCGCGTTCAAGCGATTCCCACCGGGTCGACTCGGCCCAGACTATGTGATCAACGGAGTCGTTCAACGGAGCTATACCAACTACAACGCGGTCTCTTCGACGTCGACAACGACTTTCACGGGATTCCGTTCGGTGCATCAGTTTATTCTTCCCTACATGGAAGCGAACAATATCTATAACTTGATCAATTTCAACGCGCCGACAGCCGTTCGGATGACCACCAATGGTGTTCCAACCAACGTGAACTATCCCGCTTACAACAACGCGCAGGCTCTCTTCATTTGCCCGTCCGATGCGAACACGGGCCGTATCATTACGGAGAACAATTATCGATGCAATTTTGGTGGTAGCACACCGTACGCAGGAGCTCAGAACTCGACAAGAAACGATGACATGACGGCGACGGTCAATGGCCTTTCTTGCAAAGGAAACGGCGCGTTTACGATCGGAACCGGGCAGCGGATGTCGGCGTTTACGGATGGACTTTCCAACACATGTTTCTTTTCAGAGCGAACCAAGGGCTCCGGCCGAGACTTGACCGTATTAAAGCCTACGAATGTGGATGTGATCACATGGCAAAATCGGGCAAACATCATGGCCGATCCGAACGTTTTGTTTAACGACTGTCTCAACCCACCAGCATCGGCATTGGCACCAAGTGCGTTCCACTTTAACTCGATGGGACGATGGCTCGACGGTTCCGATTTTTCAAATGGATGGCCTTTTGGTTTCTACAGCAGCACGCATTACAACCACGTCGCACCGCCCAATTGGCGAGGATTCGATTGCGGAACATGGAGTGCAATTCCTGACGCACCTGGAGAGCATGCTATCGTTTCTGCACGAAGTATGCATGGTAGCGGAGTTAATTGCGCTTTTGGTGATGGGTCGACCAAGTTCACAGCCAACAGTATCGACGTGAATGTATGGCGCGCTGTCGGGACTCGCGACAACGGCGAAACACTGACTGATTCTGATTTCTAGTTCGGTAGTTCACTGTTACTATTGTTCGGTTCTTTGGTGAGCCTTGGAACCGAACAGGTGACATGGTCTGGATGCCCTCGCAGTTCAATTGGGAATAATTTGAAAAGCTATTGTATGAAAAGGTTACTTCTCGCAGCGATTCTTTTGACGTCCGTTACGTTCTGTATCGGTTGCGGAGCGGGTGCGATCCCAAAGAAGTCGTTGGAGGAGAAACAGGTTCTGTTTGACGATACGATGGCCAAGATGACCGCGAGGAATTATCCCGCTGCCAAAGAGGCTGCGATGCAAGCTCTCGCCGGAGGTGGTCTAACAGCCGATCAAGCGAGCGAAGTGTCGTTGGTATTGATCGAATCCAGTATCCGAACAGGTGATCTGGATGGGGCCGCAAAGGAATTGCCAAATGCATTGATGAATTCGATGGATCAGGCCAAGGTCTACACTCTGCAAGCCATGCTCGCCCGGAAACGGGGTAACGAAGCGGAGGCGGCAGCCGCGATGGAGAAAGCTGTTCAGATCAACCCAGAGTCGGTTTTTCCCGAGTAGCTGCGAAGCAGTTGATACATGGGGCTGTGATTAGATTGTCGCAGCCCGTGCTGGGTTAGTGCGGGACAAATGCCAGATAGAAAACAACGGTCGCGACGACTCCAATCGCCGCCGTGATGAGGCCTGCTCTGCGGTGGCGATTGATATAAAACAGGAGCAATAATCCCGTTCCTGAGACGAACACGAGCATCGCTGCAGACAAATCGATCAACCAAGCCCAAGCGACACCGCTATCTCGTCCTTTATGCAAATCGTTCATGATGGCAACCCACCCCATCGATGAGATTACCAAGTCGTAATTTCCCGTCTCTCGATCGATAAACGTATCTGCCGTGTAACCTGGCCCGCGAAACGCAACAATGCATTGTGCGTCATCTACGGTAAAGTCTTTCATTGCACCTCGCACTTGGTCCGTACTGCGGAGATGCTCTACAATCTCCAGCTTAGCGATCTGTTCCGAGTTGGTTGGAAGCCATTCGCGGTTCAAATTTCCTTTAACCTCGCGCACGATCGCTTGATCACCACCAAACCAGGACGGGTGATTCAATGTGATACCGGTCAAGCTAAAGAAGAGCACAAGGGCGCATGAAAACATGGAACCGTAGATATGTAGCCAACGGATCCATTTGGCCGACGATTGCTTCCATCGTTTGGATCGAGATCGCTTGTCATGCGGTCGCACCGACTCCGTTGTTGGTTGGCTTGCCGGAGCGTTAGAGTCTTCGGAGGTCACTTGGACGAACCCTTTGGCAAGTACTCCATTTGAGCGGATTTGATTTCAACGTTCGTGCCGATGTCGACGGAGAGAGCTTCGTCGCCGATGACGATCTCTTTGCTCAGGATTTGATACGTTCCGTGCTCGCGGGCGGCTTCCATGTAAACCGTGTACTTACCTTTTTTCACCATTTGCCCGTTGTCGTCTTTGCCGTTCCAAAGCGTCTTGTAGGATCCTGCAGGTTTCGTTGCAGCGGATATGGTTCCGATTAAGTTTGATCCACTTGCAAGTTTCTTTGTCCCGTTTTGCTTGTACCATCGTTTCAAATCACGGTGCCAGCGAGGGCCGGGATTCGACGTTTGCAGCCACAGTACGAGGGTACGAACCGATCGTTGCTTTGAGTCTTCGATCCAAACGGCAACATACGGCCGACGGTACCCACGCCCTTCGACACGGTTGATTTCAAAGTCGATCTTTAGTTCTGCGTTTGCGTTCCATAATTGGCTCTCAGGACTATGGTCGCGATCCTTGGGGACCGGTTTTCCTGTTTGTGGATTGATGTTGTCGGGCCAACCGGGACTGGTGACCACCGTGCCGTCGCGGGTGACCAGCAAGCATGCTAGTTGCGGTTCGTTTTTGCAGATAGCGAGAGACTTTTCAACCGGCAGAACACTGAACGCCGTGGCGAGCGCATCGGCGAATGCGGCGTTTTCCGCAATGACACTGGAACTGATGACTTGCTGAGCTGGCATGGCGGATCGTGGGTCTAAGATGTGGGAAAAAGACTCGTTGCCAACTTTAAATCCGCGTTCGTAGTTACCACTGGTGGCGATTGCCAGTCCCGATAGATCAACAGTAACGAGTGGCTTTGCAGGAGACTTCGGGTCTGAGATCGTGACTTCGTCTTGCATGGTTCCTGCGAGTTTTAGGTCCCCCCCGATGTTGACCAACGCACCTTCGACTCCGGCGACGGACATGGCAGCAGCGCACGCTTTGTCGACGATGAGCCCCTTGGCGAGGCCATCAAAAGTGAGTGGCGTTTTATTCACGCGTCGGATTGATTTGTTGCCTGCGTCGATACGCCAAGCCTGTTCCTTGATGGCAGCGACTGCGGATTTGAGAGCGTCGGGGGTTGGCAACACTTGCTCTTTTTCGGCCTTCTTCCACAACGCAATCGCGTGTCCGATACGTGGATCGAATGCCCCTTCGGTAGTTGTCCAAAGCTCCTCGGACATTTTGAAGAGATCCAACATTTCTTGCGACACGTTCGGTTCAGCTTGCTCGCCGTCCATCCATCGCCGCATTTCACTTGTGGAGTCCCAGGTGCTATAGATTGCTGAGAGACGAGCAATTTCTTCGAGGACTTTCTTTTCCGCCAAGGTAGCCGCTTCGGGGGTTGTGGCTTCGAATTTCAGCTCGAGCGATGTGCCCAGAATTGCCTCATGATGAAATGCGAATCTCTCTGCCGCTAACACCGTGTTGCTGGTAATCAAAAGCACCAACGATAAAGCTGTACGCAGCATAAGAAGAGTCATCCTGAATTACTGACGATAAAAGAGAAGAGCATTATGTCGCTCAAACCCAAGATCGTTAACGTGGTTTCGAAAAAATTCGATAGGACAAACGAAGGGGGCAGCTCGACCTGATCCCTTTTTGTTCTTTAACGTGAATTCTGGCCACGGATTTCTCGGATGACCACGGATGAATAGCACTGCGCAGTTGGATATGGATCGCTGCGCAGTTGGAATTCTCGCGTGACAGGAGGTCAATGCCGCGAAGACAATGGACCTGCCTGACTTTTTATCTATGAAAGATTGGGAACCTCGAAACCGCTTCGATAGGTTCGTCGAAGCAGTGCATTTGCGCGGTCATCGTTGGTGATCGCCATCGCTTCGTTTCGCCATAGCAACTCTTCGTGAGGGAAACGATTGGCTAGCGTGCCGAGCAGTACCGCTTCGGTTAGAGGTCCTGCATAACCGAAGTGAGCTGTTGTCGGAGCACCACCTAAGCACGCATCTACGAACAGATGGTAGTGATTGCCGTTAGGGGCAGCTTCGACTACGGTATCCGCGAATTGTTCTTGCGGGAGAAGTTTTGGCATCGCAACGTGCGGTAGCAGGATGTATCCCTTTTCGCCAACAAACATCGACCCTTGATCAGGCAGAGCCATTTTCTTTCCCTCTACGGAGGGTAATGGCCAGGAGGACGAATCAGGCATTAAGCCACCGTCGTTCCATGTCAAAACAAAGTCATTGGTGGTGAAATCAGAAGCAGCAAACGTATAGCGCGTTTGGTTCTTTAGTCCAAACGAATCTTTGGGTGGCTTGGGACTGCTGGAAACGATCTTGCGTGGCGCGCCCAGTTTTAACGCGGAGAAGACGGGATCAAGGATATGAATGGCCATATCTCCCATGGTGCCGCATCCGAAGTCGACCCATCGTCGCCAGTTCCCTGGATGGAATTGGTCTTTGGAGTAATCCCTGGTCGCTGCTGTTCCGAGCCATAGATTCCAATCGAGCGATTCAGGAACAGGTGCGGCCTCTGGTGCGGGGCCTTCGTAGCCCCAAGTCTTGTTGCTCCAGGAGTGCGTTTCGCGAATCTTTCCAATGACACCGCTTTGGACTAGTTGAACTGCCGTGCGATAGGGACTCGTGGAATGCACTTGGGTCCCCATTTGAGTCACGAGTTGTGTCTTAGCCGCCACCAATCGGAGTTGTCGGGACTCGTATACATCATGCGTGAGAGGCTTTTGGCAGTACACATGCTTGCCAGCATTCAAGGCGGTCATGGCAGCGGCAGCATGGGTATGGTCGGGCGTCGCAACATTGACGGCGTCAAACTCTTTGCCCATCGTGTCGAACATGACACGGAAATCGGTGAACTTGCGAGCTCGCGGGTGTTTCTCTGCAGCGGCTGCTAGGTTGTTGGCATCGACATCGCACAATGCAACCACATCGACGTTTGGATGTGAGCTCAGCGAGCCAAGGTCGGACGCTCCCATCCCCCCGACGCCGATACTAGCCAATGACAATCGGTGGTTGGCCGAGGCCTTTACCAATCCACCGAGCGAGAGCGATTGCAGTAACGCAGCAGAGCCAGCGCTCCTCACCAGGAAAGAACGACGATCCAACGTACTTCTAGTCATGCTTTGTAACTCCGAGGAAGGATTTAGGAGGGGTGTGCATGACAGTATAGTCTGCGAGATGATCGTTAGGTTGCTGCGTGCTCCTGCGCGTTTCTTAGTTCCAGTTCTGGTGCTGACGGCATTTCCTTTGGAAGCTACTTGCGGCTGGCAGTCCGAGTCGGTTTTGCAACGTAGAACTTAGGGTCATCGATGATCCAGTCGGTCGTCCAGTCTCTGCCGTTGTCACCATTGACAACGTTGTAGAAAAAGGATCGGACTTCTTCGCATCGATAGCCGTAGGGCATAGCGGTCGCGATGTAGTCTTCTCGA
>CAIXME010000030.1 GCA_903920425.1 uncultured Pirellula sp.
CGACAGTCGAGAGTAATCGGTTCTAAAAACATAGAATCGACGCATCCAATTCTGTTGTGCAAACGCATCGAGGGAGGCATCGTAAAGGGTGGCCAAAAACTCGGCAGATGCTTTCGTCGCATTTGGTCCCGTGATCGCTAGGGTAAAAGTCTCTTTTGCTCCTGGCTCCAATTTGGAAACGAAACGCTCCCATTTCACCGTGAGATCTTTGTTCGACCAAGGAACTTCGACGCTTCTGGATTCCATAAAGGCTCGGTTCTCTCGCACAAAAGTCGTACGAATCGTAAACCCTCCACGCATCGACTCGCTGATCAACTGTTCGATGGTATTTTGCGTTGATCCGGGCTTGGTCCAATAGCCTTGGATCACTTTCCCACGATGCTCAATCTCGACAAAGGCTCGCCCCGTGTCGTATCCAGTCCCCCAAATGGCCTTCATCGTCTCACCGGGATCCCATTTCCATTTCGGTGCGACCAACAAATTGGCGATCTTGAGCCCCAAGTTATTCGCCTTGGGATCGATCACTTGCAAATTCAACTCTGCGACAACAGGCTTACCATAGCGATCTTGCGAGTTTACGATGACGCGATAGTTACCCCGGGGCAGTCGCATGTTTCTCTCAAAGACACCCTCATCGGTTGTCGAAAATTCTTTGCTTTCGACGAGGGCCCCTAATTCCCAATTGGAGGGCAGGGACAGATCCACGGAAACGCTAACGGGGAGAGAGCTCTTTGGTTTTGCCTGTGGCACTCTCTGTCGCGGCGCGATGCGATGGCCGAGCAATTCAGATCGAACGATTGCATTGGGCTCCTTGAGTCGGTGAACGCGGATTGTCCCCTTTGCTGATACGGCTTGTTGGTCCAACGTCGTCGTCGCAATTTTGATTGCGAAATCTTGATTTGCTTCGAGATAGTCCTTGGCGGTCAAGCCAACTTCCATCGCCACGTAACCTATCCGAACGGACTGATCACCGGTTCGAGTCTCACCAGAACCATCGGTGACGTCCGCTTGAATCGCGTAATAGAATGTAGGTTGATTGCTTTCCGGTACCGAACGATCGGGTTTGGCTTCAAACGCGATTTCAAATGCCCCGTCGGGACCCGTTGTAGTCCATCCATGCGCAATCTCCTGCGATTGACCTGGGTTTTGTGGCATTCTCCACGAATAGCAACTCATGAACCACTGAGGCCAACGAACTTGACGAGTCACTCGATACCGCACCTTGGCCCCATCGATGGACGCTCCGGTGTAGGCAGTTGCTTTCCCTGAAACGGTCACTTTCTCATTCAGTTTCACGGACGCTTTTGGAGGATCGATCTTCACTTGGAATTTGGGCCGCTTGTATTCCTCGACTCGAATCGGAGAGGCCGCAGTTTGTCCATTGAGAACCACAATCGACATTACCCCAGTCCCTCGATCACGGGGGATCGTAAAACTACCCGTGAACGAACCAAAGTCATTAGAAACCAATTCGAGGGTGGCGATTTCTTTGCCATTCGTGTCTCGAAAAGCCGGAGTGACTTTTACGCCTGATACCGTTTCATATCGATCAACCTTGAGGTCTGCTTGAAATGCTATACCCTTGAAATGGACAGTCTGTCCGGGTCGATAAATAGCACGGTCAGTAAACAGTACGTATTGGCTTGAAGTCTCGATGCGTGACGGTTCTAGATAACTAGAGTACTCGTTGGACGATGCGATTTCGTTTCCGTTTCTGCTCGCCAGCAAAAACACACCCTGCGACGCACCAGGAATGGAGAATAGGCCATTTGCGTCCGTCGAATACGATACTCCTTCCTTTATTTGCCGGCGTTCGTCGCGAAAAAACGTGCGAACCTTGGCACCGGCGATCGGTTCGCCTGATTTTGCATTGAGGACAAAGCCCTCCAGTCTTCCTTCGCCCCAAGACTGCCTCATTACGAGAGCCAAGTCGGTTACCCAGACTTCGCAAGACGATATCCAGTTGTCTACATCAGAGAACTCGGGGTTTGAGCTTGCCAATACAAAGTAGTATCCAGGCTTTAGCCCCTTGGGTGCCGGCACATCGTGTGTTAGTTGACGATAGTCGTCCGTCGCTGGTAACTCTGCCGACCAGGACATCACCGGAGTTTGAGTGATCCATTTTTCCCGATCCGCCTCATTCATTTGATCTGGTCGCCATCGGTCTTGGCTGAAGCGCGTTACCCAGTCTGCGCTGATCACTCGGAAATAGATCTTGCTGATATTCTTGTACTGGATTCGTAGGTTAGGAAGGGGATCGGTCCAAACGCGTTCCGTTGCCACGCTGTAATCTTTAGACTCGATGGTTTGGACGAGGTTGGAACACAGCTTGCCTCCATTGCTTTTTGGAAAAGCATTTTTGCCCTGTAATGCGACACTTCTCGCATCGACCAACTCACTTTCAACGGATAACAACTCAGCTAGTCGGTGGCGAGCTGTCGCCGATAGCTCATGTTGATTATTTAGGTCCGCAAACCGCTTGAGCGAGGATTTGTAACGCTCCGTTTTTTCCTCGCCAATCGCGTTTGCATGCGCAAACCGCAACCGACCTAGTTCAGTATCTAGGAATGCGCTGCGTTCACGGTCGTCTTTGTGAAACGAGAGTAGAGACTGATAGAGCTGAATGGCTTTTAGCTTGGGCGAATTCAAATCAGTCGTGTTGGGCTGCCATGCCATAAAGTCTTCGACGGTTCCCAGCGCCGCTCCTGCCGCGTCGATTTCAAACATGTCCTCCGATTGAGCACCCGCTTGTTCGCCAGACGAATAAAAATCGATAGCCATAAACGCAAAGAAATCGTAAAGCGTCGGACGATAGTCGCTGGACATAGTCCCTTTGTCCAGGAGGGCATCGTAAGCCGCAATCGGAATGGTCTTGAGCTCGGCGCTTGCAGCCAGTGCCAATCCAAATTCTTTATCGATCTCCGCGAAAATGCGTTTCAGATCCCAGGTCGAAAAGTCTTCGCTCGGAGACTCTGCTGTGGCAGTTCGATTGGCAAATTGCCATCGGTTTTGCTGAAAGTAGGACCAATACCATTGAGCTAATAGCGCGTGCATCAACGGCTTTAACTCAGGAGGTGCCCCGGCAACTTCCTTTTGCAATTGGAGGATGCTCGCATCGGGACGCCCACCTTCGATCTGACCGGTCAGAACGGTCTTTTTCGCAATCGCCTTAAATGCCTCCGCGTATGCCTTCTCGTCAAGCGCCGACTTAATGATCGGTGCAAGTTCGTCGATCGCGGTTTTCGGTAGCCCTTTTTGCAGGGCCTCGTCTACTTTTTTCCACATGGTGGCGCGGCTTTGGGGTTGGGGAGTTTGGGCGAATGAGACGACGACAATGATGATGGACGTAACCAAACCCATGCAAGTTACGAGCCATGCTGGAGTGCGTTTCATGGTGAAACCTATTTTGCAGATGAGGAGTTGTCGGATCGCGATCGTATGGATCAGCAAGCTAACGGAAGTTACTGAATTAACGTGGAAACGATGCCTCTATTAGAGCAAATTCAAAATTTCTCGGGGAATAGCTCTCTCCCTAACGAAAAAGACTCGGTTTCTTTGCGTCAACGCCATCAACACTCCGTCGACTGAACACATGCAGGAGAAAGCCCACCTCATCGCGATGTCACGTATGCTTCCCACGGCAATCTGCCGATTGGCGAGATTGAGAGGCTTTTTTGTGGCATTGAAACTCCGCGGATGGCATAATCCGAGTTGCGGAATTTGTTGAGCTCTCAAATTCCCGATCCCGTTCACCTCGCGTCCCTCCTTGTATCGTAAAACGGGACCTAACATCAGAGCTACCGATTGCAACTCTCGAGAGGGATTCATGCTTGTTCGACGATCAGCGTTAGCTGGATTGATTGGTGTCGTTTTCTGTTCACAAGCCATCCAGGGCCAAGAGACGCCCGAAACCAACGTGGCCGAAATCATCGCCAAGATCAAAGAAGAAGGCTTGGAACGATCGCAAGTGATGGACACCGTCAGTTTCCTGACCGACGTCTATGGCCCACGACTCACCGGATCGCCTAAAACCAAAATCGCTGGCGAATGGGCAAAGAAGCGAATGACGGAATGGGGATTGGAAAACTCCCACTTCGAAACTTGGGGGCCTTTTGGACGCGGCTGGACATTGGAAGCCTTCACGGCCAACATGGTTGAACCCACGTTTTCTTCTCTGATTGCCTATCCTAAAGCATGGACCCCCAGCACCCCGCGAACTCTCCGTGGCGTTCCGATTTTGTTAGACGTGTCTAAGCCCGAAGATTTCGAAAAGTATCGAGGCAAACTTTTGCGTTCGATCGTGATGATCAGCCCGCCTCGCGAGGTCAAAGCTCTCTTCGAAGCACCCGCGACCCGTCAAACCGACGAACAACTGTTGGCTCTCGCCAATTCTGAGTCCGCATCGCAACGTGGCCCAGGCCGACGTCGAGGAGCTGGCGGCCCAGGCGGACCTGGTGGCCCTGGCCCTACCGGTCCTGGTACCAACGCGCCAACCGGCGCCGCAGCGGGTGCGGCTCCAGCAGCCCCTGCAGGTGGACCTCCAACCGGTGGAAACGCTGAAACGCGTAATGCGATGCAACTCCAAGCCGACAAATGGCAATTCGTTTACAG
>CAIXME010000031.1 GCA_903920425.1 uncultured Pirellula sp.
TGGATAGAAAGACTCATGATCAATGGATCCCTTCAGCGACAAGACTGAAATGCGAATCGCACGCGTTGCAAATGTGATTGCTTGCCATGTTGATTAATGATCCACTGTGAGAACCAAACATTCCATCCCGGTCGTTCGTCCATCACAACCGACCTTTCGCAATTTGAAGTTGAGCTTATCGCTTGTCTCGCTCGTAGACGAAATCAAGTGTCGCTTCTGCAAGCGTCAAACCCTTGATCGCTTTCAACAACGCTGCTCGATTGTCGCTTCCCTTGGCAAGCTTCACTTCGGCAGACAAGGCATAAACGGAGATATGGTAGGTCTTGGCACCAGGCCCTTTGGAACACATCGGATCGTAGGAAGCCTTCTTTTTATCATTCATACCCACGGTCCCCGTTGTCTTATCACTCTTGTCGAGATGATCCATATCGGCCGGGATGTTGTAGACCAGCCAATAGGACTTTTCTTGGTCCGGAGCGGTATGCCAAAGACTAATGGCGAATGATTTCGTGCCCGCTGGTGCACCCTTCCACTCAATGGGTGGAGATATGCTTTTTCCATCACAGGTAAACTCGGACGAAATTCGGCCGTCCTTGCCAATTGCTGAACTCGAAACCACCAAGCTGCCCTTGGGCTTTGCCGAAGCATCGCCACCCTGGGTTGAATCGCGAGGCGGCGGTGGATCTCTGCGGGGTGGCTCGTTGCGGGGCGGATCATTACGGGGTGGGCGATCATTACCTGCTCCCGGGCCCCTCTTGCGTGGAGAGTAGTTCTCGGACTTCGTATTTCCTTTGCCGTCAATAAATTCGAACTTAACGGACCCGTCCTCATTGAGATAGTAATTTACAAACCGAGTCTCACGGCCAACTTCTACTTTGAGACTAAAGCTCTTATTGTCTTTGGATTCAAAGCCTGTGATCTTCGCTCCGTGCAGCGGTGGTAGAGCTTCGCGTACACCACCAGCTCGCGGTTGCGGGTCTACTTGGCCGTCGACCTCTTTGACTTGACCATGAAACCCGCCGTTAAGATACGGGTAGTTTTTTGTGGCATGGTAGTGGTAGCCCAGATTCGGTGTCGAATGTCCATTAAAAGCATCGAGCCCTCGCACTTCAAGTCCGTCCGGCTCGGTGTAACCATAGATAGGATAACCATCGAGTGCGTATGCGACCGGCTTGTCCTTTCCGATGATCTCCTGCAAATGCGTGGGCGCGATGTGATAGTGGTAATCATCGCCTCGCCCGCAGTGTCCGCCGAACTCATCTAGCTCACCGGCTAGAAGAGTATCGGTCCGCCCGTCATTCTTGATCGGATTGAAAATCGGAACACCGTTGGCAGCCAACGCAATCGCACCACGAAAGAAGTGCGATTTAGCGGACATCGGATTCTTTGCAACAACAGGCTCAAGTGGAATTCGCCATGCGTTGTCACCGAAATAGGGCTGGGGTATCGGCACTTGCTGTTGCCATGCAGTGATACCTACCATCATCCTATGGTCAGGCATAGAATTCGATTCAACGTAAAAGAACTGGCCATCTTGTCGGTACTTGATAGCATTGCGTTTCGCGAAAGGCTCGAACGTATCAGCGATAGCTGGTTTCACCGGAGCATTTGCGATGATGAGTTTCGTGGTGCCATGTGTTGGCTTGGCACTTTCATTGATCGCCTTCACGTGTGTAGACTTTTTCTCAATCCACTCTTGATCCAAGGCTGTTAGCTTTTCTATTTCGAGCGAAACGATTTTTCCATCCGCACGACGCACTTGTACCTTCCCGTCGCGGGAGGCAACATAGGCACCGTGAATGTGCGCTCCTGAGTCAGCAAACGTCCACTCGCGGACATTGGGGTCGACGATACCATGATCGTGACCGTCATGCGCTCGTGCTACTGTTCCTGCGAGTAGTGAAACCGTGAAGATTAGCAAAACCAACGTGTTTCTTGACATCATTTTTTGTCCTGTCCTTTCGTCCCGTTCCTGCCACCTTTACGTGGTGCCATTGGCTGTGAAGGATCAAATTTAGAATTGGGTGTGGGTAATTGTGCATGAATCGCTTCGAGATGATGCATCAAGCGGCCTTTGAGCTCTCGAGCTTGTTGCGGCATCTGCTTTGACAATTCGTTTCGTTCACTTATGTCTTTTGAAAGATCAAACAGGGCGATCCGATCGTCTTCATAGAAATGGATCAGCTTGAGGTTTCCAAATCGAATCGCAGAATGTGGCCCGTCATCGCTCTGGTAGTGCGGGAAATGAAAAACCAGCTCTTGTCGTCCGCGTGCAACGATACCTTCGCCTTTGTTGTGGAGTAGTTGTGCAATGTCCCCGCCTTCTATGTCTTTGGGCAACTCTTTTGCATGGATGCCAGCAAGTGCGCTAAACGTTGGCAACAAATCGTATCCGACAATGGGAACATGGCACCAAGCCCCCGCAGCCACTCCCGGTCCACGCACGATAAATGGGACGCGAATGCCGCCCTCCCATACTGATCCTTTGCCTCCGCTAAGCCCGCCACGGCGACCTCCACCACCCCCTGCGCCGTTGTCGGACATATAAATCACGTACGTATTGTCGCTCAAACCCAATCGGTCGATTGCCTCTAGGACTCTGCCAACACCTGCGTCTAGATCTTCAGTGATAGCAGCCGTAGCTGCCTGCTTCGCATTGTTCTTTGAGAGCTTTTCGTATTTAGCCAAGGTTGCTTTGTTGGCTAATTCTGCTGCATGGAGTGCATTCCAGGAGAGTTGAACATAGAACGGCTTATTGGCTTGCTGGCTCTTTGCCATGAACTTCCCCGCACGTTCAGCCATACCGAAGATGTCGACAGGATTGGGATCGGTGAACTTGAAAGCGTTTTCGTTTCCGGTATCTCCGTCATGTTCGTCGTACCCATGAGCACCCGGGCCTCCTCCCGCGATATGCCACTTGCCGTAGTGCGCGGTAGCGTAGCCCGCCCTCTTCAATAGTTCTCCGAGAGTCACTTCGTCCTTGCTGATGTCTTTAATCAAACGAGGCTCGATCAACTTGCGTCCAGTGACTGCAGGCGCTGCTTTCGTCCAATGCAA
>CAIXME010000032.1 GCA_903920425.1 uncultured Pirellula sp.
AGTTGTTATGCGGCGCTGACAAACTATGTCGGATCGATAAAGCATCGATCGAGCAGCAGATGGAGAGCAAGGTTTCTGTGATGCCCATGGGGCTAGATCAGCAAATCTCGCTTGAAGAGTTTGCTGACCTAATCGCGTACTTGGAGTCTAGGCAATAGAGCATTGCCGTTCCGCATTCGATATTCGCGTTTGCTTATGCAGCGCGACGCAACGTCGCTGACGCATAGAATCGTTTGATCCCAGCGACAACCATATCTTGCTCGTGCTCGCTCAATTCTGGGTAGATCGGCAAATGCAAGATCTCGCGCGATGCTGCTTCGGTATGAGGCAAACAGCCATCAAAGTATCCCAGATCTCGAAAGCACTCTTGGAGGTGCAACGGAACAGGGTAGTAGACTTCGTTGCCAATGTTCATTTCGCTGAGATGCTTGCGCATCGCGTCACGCAGTCCATCGGGTACGCGGATACCGTACTGATTCCAAACGTGTAGGGCCTCAGGTGCATGGTGAGGCAATTCAATCCAGCGGGTCAAGCCTTCTGCTTGGAACAGTTCCGCGTAGCGATTGGCATTCTTTTGGCGAGCATCGCTGTACTCTTGCAAGTGGGCGATCTTGACGTTGAGCACGGCCGCTTGAATCGTATCCAGTCGGCTGTTGATCCCAACCAGTTTGTGATGGTAACGCGGTTGCATTCCATGCGATGCCAAGAGTCTGAGTTTGGCAGCCATGTCGGCGTCGTGGCAGACCATCATGCCGCCGTCACCCATGCCACCTAAGTTCTTGGTCGGATAAAAACTGAGGCATCCAATATCGCCCCAGGCTCCTGCAGGCTTTCCAAGGTATGCTGCGCCGATGGCTTGCGCTGCATCCTCGATGACTGGCAGGTTGTGCTTTTGAGCGATCGCGTTGAGCTGGTCCATCGCCGCGCATTGTCCGAACAGGTGGACAGGGATCAGCGCCTTGGTCCTGGATGTAACATTCGCTTCGACGGCTTCTGGTGACATGTTGTACGTGAGAGGATCGATATCTACGAAAACAGGAATCGCACCCAATCGGGATACGGCTGAGGCTGTTGCAAAGAAAGTGAAGCTAGGAACAATGACCTCGTCCCCTTGTTGAATATCGAGAGCCATCAAGGCCAACAACAAGGCATCGCTTCCTGAGGCACAAGCGATCGCATGGGGCGTTTCGCAAATTCCAGCCACCGTGCACTCTAGCTCACCGACTTGAGGCCCGTGAAGAAAACGCCCACTGTCGACGACTTCGGCAATCGACTGGAGTATTTCGTCTCGCAACAATCGATTTCCACGATTGACGTCGAGCAGCGGAACAGCCGTCTTATTGATGTTGTCTTTCGACATAATTCAAAAGCTCCTTCTTGGACGAGTACGTGCTTCTCGGCTGCACGCGATCCTTAGTGAGGGTCGTGTGCGCGGAGTTTGCGTGCGAAGACTTCTTGTCTTCCCGTTGCAATGATATTCTCCACGCAGGTTAGCCTCTTTGAATCGCTGAGGTCAAGCGCGAATGCTATTGAATCTGTAGCATCTTTGCGAACGCTAGCATTGCAGTATGCCAATTGGGGCGAGTTTGGAGATAAGTCTCCCACCAGTCCATCATCAGAGGAACGATATCCGCATGAATATCTTTCTCGCGGGGGACCGGAATGTGCCAATGTTCGATCGCCAGTTCGGCGATCGATTCGTCGCATTTGCTGAGTTCCATTACTTCTGCGGCAGCGAGGATTGGGGGCAGCATGGCCAGCGGTGCAAGCCTCGCCAGCAGGTTCGAGCCGAGCGAATCGCTGAATTGAGCTTGATCGAGGTGAAGCTGGGAAAGCAGCCAGCCGAGACGAACCACCTCGGGTAGTTCGACCAAGGGGTTCGTCAGCACTGCTTCTATGCGAACCAGATTTTGTTCTAGGTGCGCGACGCCAGACCCACCGAGGACAGGTTGCATGAGGATGACCTTGGCTTCGTCGACCAGCAGATTTTTTTGGGTCAAGCGACCGAGATGGGCAAGCAGTCCCGAGCCAAATCCGAGCCAATGTTCTTGAAGAGGACGAGCTCGCAAGGGAACTTGATCATTGAACTTGGGAAAGAGCTGCGTGTAGGCTGCTTCGATATCGGTGATGAGGCCAGCCAACTGCTGTACCGCATTTTCTTCGTTGTCGCGAAGCAGAACTTTGCGAACGACGGCGGTTGCAAGCTCCCGATTGGAATCGATGGTAGCCGCGAGTCCAATCAGTCGATACCAAACGCGATTCGCGTCATACGGAGCCTGGACATCGATCCATTTTCCGATCGCATTTGCATAGTTTCCAAGCGATTCGGTTATGCGTCGATCGGTGAGTTTGGCGTGGTAAAGGTAGATCGCTTCGGCAGCATGCAGCGCGCTGGCCGAGGAGTTGGGAGTCCAAAGGAGTCGCATTGTTAGGATTTGTTGGATTCGCGGTTGGTCATTTGCTCACCAATCCATTCTTCGAGTTCATTCCAATCGACTGGCGGCAGTTTGCTTAAATCTGGTCGCAATGCCATCGCATCGTGAATGTACACGTGGTGGATCTCTTTTTGAGTCTTGGTCGTATTCCAGTGCAGCAGGATGCGTATGCACATCCCGAGCGATCCTGGCACTTCCAATTCATAACCGCAAAGGAGGGGTACATCCAACCAGCCTAGTTGGCGAGCCGCTAAAGCCGGGAATTCGGCGTTCAAGTCGCGAGTTAACGTAAAGACAGCGCTGGCAACATCGTTAGAATCAATGTCATTCCGACGGATCATGAGGGCCAAGAGCTGGCGAGTCGCTTTGAGGACACTATCTCGCGTATTTGCTTCCACCGTGGTTGCGCCGCGCACGCCGCGACATACCGTATTTTCCGACATCCCGTAGTCCTTTTCAAATCCAAGCAATTACCGAAAATTTCTGAGGCTACGATACCTATTTTTCGAAAACCTACAAAGCCAGAATGGTCATTTCCTCTGGCTTTCAACCATAACCAATCATAATACCAGCCCGACCTTTTTCTCTGTCCTGACGCGTTCCAGCCCATGCAACCTGACGAATCCAACGTTTTGTCCTCCGTTTCGAACGACACAAGCAGCAATCCAGAGCTTGATCCCAAGCTATTCTCGATTTTGATCGTGGATAACGATCCTGCACACGCGCGTGCCATGACAGAAAGCTTGGAAAAGACCGGTTATCGTTGCACCGTTGCCACCAGTGGCCCCGAGGGCAAGCGGATGCTGGAGCAAAACACCTACGACGTCGTCATCACAGACTTGGTGATGAACGAGTTCGACGGGATGCAGATGTTGGCTCTGGCTCGACAACTATTGCCCGACTGCCAGATCATCATGGTTACCGGTCACGCGACGGTAACCAAGGCGGTCGAGGCCATGCAGTTGGGGGCCTTCAATTTTTTGGAAAAGCCGATCACCCCAAATCGATTGCGGGCCATCGCTGCCAAGGCCGTGGAGTCGGTACAACTGAAGCAGACGAATATCGAACTTCGCCGCCGCTTGGACGAACGATTCGGATTCGAGGGGATCGTTTACGCTGGCCCTCAAATGCAATCGCTGATCGACCGGCTCAAGCGTATTGCCCCCACGGACGCCACCGTCTTGATCACGGGCGAAAGCGGTACGGGCAAGGAATTGATCGCGCGAGCCATTCACCAAAACAGTCCTCGCAAGAACAAGCGGTTGGTCGCGCTCAATGTGCGGGCCGTTTCGGAAAATCTGGTCGAAAGCGAAATGTTTGGGCACGTGCGTGGATCCTTTACCGACGCTGTCACCGATCGCGAAGGTGCATTTCAATACGCGGATGGCGGTTCGCTATTCCTCGACGAAGTAGGTGACATGCCCATGAGCACGCAAATCAAACTGCTGCGCGTGCTCGAGGAACATCAGATCACACGCGTAGGTGACAACAAACCGATCAAGGTTAACGTTCGCTTGATCTCAGCGACCAATCGACCACTCGAAAACATGATCGACGAGGGACATTTTCGAAATGACCTGTACTACCGTCTCAAAGTGGTCACCGTGCATCTGCCTCCTTTGCGAGAACGACGAGATGACATTATCCCTCTGATGGACCACTTCCGCAAAACGTTCATCCGTCGGCACAATCATGGCCCCTGCAACTATTCACCCGCGGTCACTCGCAAGTTTTATGCTTATGATTGGCCAGGAAACATCCGGCAACTGCGTAACTTTGTCGAAACCATGGTGGTCCTCGATACCGATGGGCGTTTAGATCTAGATGATCTTCCACCTGAATTGATCGAGCCCGGAATGGATCACTCGAATGAAGTACTAGAAGGCGTACTCTCAGATTCGGGTCCTTCCGCATCCCATTCCGGACTGCATTTGCCTGGCGAATTGATTGGGAAAACCATGGACGATATCGAACGCTGGGCTATCGAAGAAACGCTGAAACTGACTGCAGGCAATCGCGAGGAAGCAGCCAAGATCCTCGACATCGGCGCTCGTACGTTGTACCGCAAACTCGATAAGTACCGACAGGATTAACAACCTAATGGAACCTGACGACGAATTGTGTTTGTGCTTTCATGTCTCTTGGCGCAAGGTCATCAACTACATTCGGATCCATCGCATTCAAAAACCTAGCTTGCTC
>CAIXME010000033.1 GCA_903920425.1 uncultured Pirellula sp.
CCTTCGCCTGGTCCGACGACCCGTGCAGTGCCATGTTCATCTACAACCGCGACCGCTTCGTCGGTTGCTGAGAATTTAGCCCATTTGGTTACGTCTTCTGTTCGGCCATTGTCGTAGTGAGCGAGTACGATCAACGATTGCACGCTGGTTTTGGTCAGTCGGATCGTTGACGGCAATATCTCAAGGTGCTGTAGTTTTGGGTCTCTTGATTTGATCCCGACGGCTCCATTTGCGATCCAACGCGATAGCAAAGAGTAGTCGTATGAGTCAGCGGGTAATCGAACTCCCCCTTTATGCTCGATGGCCCCACTTGGCTTGGCGATCAAGAGCGACTTGCCGGGTTCTGCAGTCTCAACGCGTCGGCCTCTTGCTTGACGAGTCATGTTGAAATGATCGCTGGTTGGATCGTATCCCCGTAGAGACAGACGAAATCCCCCCTTACCCGCCAGTGCGCCGTGGCATGCTCCCATATTGCAGCCATTCCGAGCCAGGACCGCTTGAACGTGGTTTTCGAACTCAACGTCCCCTTGCTGTTCCGTCTGATTGCATAAAATCGTTGCCGTAGCTTGAACCACTTGTCCGTTCGGTAGTTTGCCTTCGATCGTGAGTTTCGTTTGCCCCGACGCCATCGCTGATACAATAAAAACATTTTTTGTTTGTGAAGGACTCACGGTTGCAATGTGCACGTCCGATACGCTCGCCAAGCTCGTCGTATCCAACGGATGGCAAGTGGTTCCATTCGCATCCACCATTTGCACGGTCAATTGCTGAGTGCTATCCCGATACGTTAAGTCGATTATCTCGGGCAAAATGCGAATGCCGACTATCTCGGAGCGCAAGTTGTTCGTACAGAACACAGCGAGCAATACGACTGCGAAGAAAAAGGATCGCATGAAATCGGGTACGATGGTGGGAGGAGAGTTGGCGGGGTGAACCGTCCCTTCGTGAGGAGAGGGGTCGGACAAGTAACCAGTTTACTACAATTCGCATAGCAAAACACAAGAAGTACCACAGGAAATTCGCTGGATGGCCAATAGTAAAACCGAACCATCTTGTTTCGCAACGATCATCGGGTTGCTGGTAACACTCGGATTTCTTGGTGCCGGAGGTTATTGGCTTTACCACCTCTATTTGCAACCGCAGTGGGAACTGTCCGCTTCCCAAACATGGCCGGCCATCCCGTGCAACGTTACTGTCGCTCGATGGGAGCAAACCGAAAAGAAATCGGTCAAGGAGTATACGCCTGTTGTTGAATATACGTATCAAATCAACAATCAGAGTTACAACTCAACACGTCTGTGGTTTGGAAGCAAGTCGACGTTGGACAAAGCCGCAGCCGAAAATGCGATCGCCTTGTTTGACGCGGGCGGCAATTTCGAGTGCTACGCGGATCCTAGCCACCCCTCCGAGTCGGTCCTCATCCGAAAGTACAATCCCGTAATTGGCTATGGTGTTATCATCTCCATGATTGCCATCGGCATCGGGATTATGATGCTAGCGTCGCACCTTTTTTCAGCTCTATCCGCGATGTTCAAAGGAGCGAGCGGAAAATCAACATCGGAAACGAATCGCGACCGAGCGATGAGCAATCCAACATGCCCGATCGAGTCCGGGGAACCTGACGAACCCTTGGTCGTGCAAGCGGCCGAATCGAGAGTTGCTGTCGCGATAGGATTGTGGGTGGGTGGTTTGTTTTGGAACGGCGTTGTCTGGATGATCGCACTGGGTGTCGGCAGGCAGAATGATTGGATACCGTTTATCTTCTTTCTGCTGTTCTCGTTGATCGGCATTGCCATATTGGTCTTTGCGTTTTATTGCACTTTGCAGATCTTTAATCCGCAGCCCATTTTGGTGTGCAGTCAGCGCGATATCTATCCCGGCAGCGAGTTCGAACTAAGTTGGATGTTTCGAGGCAACTGCCGCAGAATCCAATTCTTGGAGATCACATTGGAAGGCATCGAAGAAGTTCGTTATCGACAAGGAACCGATACGCGGACGGAGAAGAAAGCCTTTTTTGAGCAAAAAGTGATCGCAAGTGGCGAGCAGGATTCGATCGCCAGCGGATACCAGCTTGTTTCCATCCCTGTTGCAACCATGCATTCGTTCAAGTCCGTAAACAACTCGTTCACTTGGCAAATTCATGTTCGTGGCAAGATCGCATTCTGGCCTGACATCTTGGATCGGTTTGAGATTGTGGTTCTTGCTCCTCTTGCGAAAGCAACAACTTAGAAGCTCGCGTGATCGCGAGATCCGTCGTGGGGCGCGCTCGCGATTGTTTCTCATTCCGATTGAGGATTAGTTTAGTTCTCGCGATGATGCTGAGAGCCTTAGATTGGGTTGCCCTTCCAGCGAGCGAATGCTTCCAAAGCAAAGAATTCTGGTAGACCGACGCGGTTGTAGGAATCGGCCGTGCCTCGGTTGCGGTCTTCGGCTCGTTGCCAGAACTCGCGCGGGTCACTCCCTGGAAAGAGAGCTTTGTCCTTTTGGCTTTCGTGCATAAAAATGGCCTGCCGCTTTAAAGCGAGGTCACCTGGGCTGAGTGGGACCGCGATCTCGATTTCGTGCATGGGGTATTCCTGCCACGCGCCGCGGTAGAGCAGGACATCAGGGATCGGCTCACCACGCGATTGCATCCGCAGTAACGCGGAGAAGATCGCTTCGGCGCAAACTCGGTGCGTGCCGTGCGGATCTGCGAGATCCCCTGCGACATAAATCTGGTCCGGCATCAGTTGCTGGAGCAACGTTTCGATGATGGAGATATCCTCGGGGCCAACGGGCTTCTTGGCGATTGTTCCCGTTCGATAGAAGGGCAAATCGAGGAAGTGTAGATTTGTATCTTTGCATCCGATGGCGATGGCGCCCGCGCGGGCTTCGCATCTCCGAATGAGTCCTTTGATGCGGAGTATCGATTCGTCGTCTGGCTGTCCAGGTTTTTTTTGGTCGATCGAAGCGCGAACTTGTTCGGCAAGTCGGTTTGAGTGCTCCCGATCGATTTCGAAAATTTGGTTGTAGTCAGCTACCAGTTCCGCAACGCGACGGGCGTCGTGATCGAACACAGCGATGTTGCCACTGGTCATGTAGGCGATGTGGACATCATGTTTGTCTTCGTTCAATCGAATCAGCGTTCCACCCATGCTGATGACGTCGTCATCGGGGTGTGGACTAAAGCACAAGATCTTCTTGGGCTGTTGTCCTGCAGGATGGTAGTCGATGGTATCAAGCATCCAGCGAAATACGCGTTGCGAGATGAGTTCCGCTGGGCCATGGTGCCGCAGCAATTGATGCAGATCGTGTGCACGGAAATCGTCAGCATCCAGCTTGAGCAATGCCTTTCCCGTTTGGGCGCATAGCCATAGCGTCGCACGCTTGATGAGGTCATCGTCCCAGGTGACATTGCCAAGCAACCACGGAGTCGATGCCCCCTTGAGCAGTGAGGATGCTGGAGCATCGAGCAGAACACGCACATCGCCATGTTCTTGTAGGTAGGAGGCGGGTACGCGATCGTTCACGGGCCGTTCGAGCGTTTCGACGACAATCTTTGCTTTGTGTTCGCCGATGGCGAGCAGCAGGATACGTCGAGCCGAGAGGATACCGCTGAGGCCAACGGTGAGGGCTTGCGTGGGAACGTTTTCTTCACCGAAGAAATCGCTCGCAACTCCACGACGTGTGATCGGGTCCAGCGTACACAGTCGTGTGCGGCTTCGACGAACGGAAAAGGGTTCGTTAAAGCCGATGTGACCGTTCATGCCGATGCCGAGGAGAACCAAATCAAGTCCTCCCGCGTGTTGGATTGCTTCGTCGTACCGTCGGCAATGCAGATCGACATCATTGGCATGAAGCTGTCCGTCGAGGAAGTAGACTTGATCCTGAGGGATGTTCACATGATTGAGCAGTTGGTCTTGTAGCCAAACGCGGTGAGCTTGAGGGCTATTGGCGGGCAGGCCGTAGTATTCATCTAGCGAGAAGAGCACGACGCTGGAAAGGTCGAGCGATTCTTCGCGGTGCAATCGGATTAACTCGCGAAATGTGGTTAGTGGCGTTGAGCCAGCTGGCAAACCAACGACTGTCCTTTGTCCCAAAGCAGCACGCTCGCGAACCAGACCCGCGATCAAGTGGGCCGCGTAGTGAGAAAGCTCGTGGATGGTCTCGAAACAAAAGGATGGTATGTTGGTCCCGGAGATCGGGCGTGCGCGAGGTTGAAGTTTCGACGTCGAGTCGTTGCGTGTTTTGCTCATGCGAATTCAGAGGGAGTCAAAGTGGTCGATCAAATGGAAACCCCATTGTATTCGATGTTGTCGAAACTGCGGAGTGAACTCGAAAGGTCCCGGCATCGCCTCGTGCTGGCAGAAAGCTGCACATCGGGATTGGTGGCCGCAGAGCTGGGGCAAATTCCTGGCATTTCAGAGTTTTTTTGCGGTTCGATGGTGGTTTACCAAACCGCGACTAAGAACGCTTGGCTGAGTATCTCAACCGATATTTTGGAAGCCCCGCAGCTGGGGCCGGTCAGCGCCGAAGTCACAGAGCAACTTCTGAGTGCGATATTGGATCGAACGCCGCAGGCTACGATTGCAGGTGCCATTACGGGCCATCTTGGACCGAAGGCACCCGAATCGATGGACGGATTGATTTACTGTGGCTTTTTGGAAAAAAATCCAGGAAATGGCAAGTTAGGGGCGGTTCGAATGAAAAAGCAGTTTCTGGTGAGTCCCCCACCTGAGCACGCCAACGATTTTGCGAGGCGAAGAACGAGGCAGCGGGAGGCCACGCTCTGTTTGCTGGAGTGGATCGTGGAGCATTTGGAGAAGCAACGACAAACGGCAATTGACGGACGGCCGAGCATTCTATAGAAAGATAGCTCACATGCATCCGTGGCGCAATTGGATAGCGCATCGGTCTTCGGAACCGAGGGTTGAAGGTTCGAATCCTTCCGGGTGTACTTTTTTTGATCTGCGAACTGATGCTGCCACGCCAGTTCGTTCAGAGTTCTTTACAGGCCTCCGCCAGTTCGACCGTGAAAAACGCCTGATTTTTTGCGGAGTCGAGTCTCTCAAGGCTATCGCAGTGTGGCACCGGGTCCAACTATTTCTCTGCCCGAATCTGGCTCAGACCGCGGAAACTATCGCGCTCTCGCCTCCGAGTGGCGTTATAAGTTCATTCGCCGTTTGCTTCGGCTCCCCCGATCCGAATATGAAACAACATCTCCGGGTTAACAGCCATTGGCGATCTGTTTCGAAAATCATCGCTTCGATTTTCGGCCTTAGACTCTCGATCGCTTAACGTGGCGCCCTCTGGCTTTCGTCGTGTCGCGTCGTCGGGTTTTGTCGACAGTCACGCCCCAATGGAAAAACGCCGCGACGTCGGGCGAACGTGGCGGCGTTAACGGGGATCTGTTTGAGACGTACTGATTTTAGAATCAGATTTGATCGGTTGGCACAACTGCCTCAGTACGATTCAGCAGTTTGGACCACATTGTTCGTTGGTCGCCCCAATCGTGCGTCTTGGCGATCGGCCGGACTTCGCGTTCCAGAATCGCGTCTCGACCACGGACAGTTCGGGGCAGGCCAAGAATCTTTTCTTGGATGTCTGGGGCAAGATTGTCGAGCCACATGATTTGCGTCATCCGCGTCGTCGAGATTTGCCCGTAGTGGGCCAGTTCCGACTGGTTAATGATGATCCCGTCGCGAACCAAGTCACGGCAGCGGTGGGCCAGGGCCAATAACCGGGTGATGCGTGGGATTCGACCTGTAGGCTTCACCACTGCCGGGCCATCTGCCAGTCTCTTGCTGCCATTGCGACGCACCTTGACGTGAAAGGATCGGTTGATGGTCAGTTTGCCGTTCATGCCGTCACCTCCCGTTCGCTAGCCGACAGGTTTTGCAGGCCGGTGTCGTGGAAAGTGATTGCTACGTTGCCAGCGACACCGTCGAAATCAACGCGATCGATCAACAGCTTTACGAGGCGGACCTGTTCACGTGGTTGAATGGTTTTCCAAAGCTCTTCAAAACTTCCTAACAATCGCCTGACGTCGGCGGTATCGATGGACTGATCGTTCAGCGATTGTTGCTCCAACGCGATCGACTTTAATCGGTCCTCAGCGGCATCGATTCGTGTTTGAAGTTCGGGCAGTCCCGCCACGCGACGGCTATTGGTCAAGTTGGTGGCGATCGCTCGAAGCTTTTCATGATCGTTGCCAAGTTGTCGCCTCAATCCCTTACATTCAGATTCGAAGGCTTCTAGTCGCTGCTTGAACCGAAATTCAATCTGACCGATCGTCTGGTTAAGCAGGTCTTCGTCGGTGCCGATGGACTGGATCTGCTCGACGACGAACCGTTCGATCTCACCAGCCGGGACCGATGGTGCAGGACACTCGGCCCATCCGTTTTGCATCGCTGTGCCGCAAACGTAGTATCGATATCGTTTGATGCCTTTGCAGCTGTACGAATGCGTCATTGGCCGACCGCAAGACTTACACCAGATCAAGCCCTTCAAGAGCGCGTTGTGTTTGTTGCGTACTCCGGTGCCACCGGATTGGCCATTTGCTTTGAGTCGGATTCCCACTTGGCAAAACAAATCCAGCGGCACGATCGCGTCATGCTCGCCCTGGTGCGTTTCGTCCTTGTATCGAATCTTGCCGATATAAGTAATGTTGGTCAGCAACTTATAAAGCGCGTTTTTTGTAAACTCTCGACCGCCACGATGATCTCCCTTCCTGGTAACCCATTGTTTGGTCGTCCAACTCCGTTGTCTCAGTACTTTGACGACAGGCAGCAGTGAGCAATGTTCGATATACAGCTCAAAGATTTGCCGCACGCGATCTGCCTCGACCTCATCGACGACCAGCTTTGTGTTTTCGACGGTGTATCCAAGCAGCGGCATTCCACCGGACCATTTACCACGACGGCGTGAGGCAGCGACTTTGTCACGGATCCGTTCGCTGATCATTTCACGCTCGAACTGGGCGAACGAGAGCAGCACGTTCAGGACGAGCCGGCCCATGGAAGTCGATGTATTGAACTGCTGCGTCACGCTAACGAACGAGACGCCGTGTTGATCAAACTTTTCGACAATCTTGGTGAAGTCGAGAAGTGATCGGCTGAGCCTGTCGACCTTGTAGACGACTACGCAGTCGATGTCGCCAGCTTCGATGTCGGCCAGTAGGTTTTGCAGTGCTGGACGCTCCATGTTGCTGCCCGTGAAGCCTCCATCGTTGTAGGCATTGGCGACGACTTCCCAGCCTTCGTGCTTTTGAGAGGAGACATAGGCCTCCGCGGCGTCGCGTTGGGCGTCGAGCGAGCTGTACTCTTGATCGAGCCCTTCTTCCGTGCTCTTGCGGGTGTAGATCGCACACCTCACCATCTTTCTCTGATCTTTCATTGGTTTGATTCCTGTTGGTCGAGTTTAAAGAACCGGTTGCCGCTCCAGTGCGATCCAGTGATGTGTTTGGCGACAGCCGAGAGCGAGCTGAAAAACTCGCCGTCAAATTCAAAGCCTTGCGGCGTGACTCGGACGCGAATCTCACGGCCTTTGTATTGACGAGTGATAAGCGTGCCCGGTAACGGCAGCGAAGACGTTTGGATACCCGTGGGCATTGCTCGGATACGTTTGTCCGCGTCATCGGGAAGCCTCCGAGTCGCCGGCGATGTGACTCGCAAGTCAGCTCCGTCAGCTAGCTCCCGTATGCGTTTGATCGCATCCTCGGAAAGCCCGCCTTCGACGCTGGCTTGCATCCGCCAAATGATTCGGCGTATCAGCCACTTGCGATTCTTGGCGTGAGTCGATTCGCCGGTGACTTTTGCGAATTGATCTCGAAGTTCGCCACAGGTCATCTTCTGCAAACGTGCGACTTCCTTCGTAACACTAAGCTTCATTGAATACTCCTTGGTTCATGGGTTTTGCCGCCGATACGTTCGGCGTCGTCACACAGAGCCCTGAGTTCGCAGAAGAGTCAAGCGAGCTTTGGTGAGTTTCGGAAAAGGTCTCGTCGTTGTGGCGAGAAACCTGCGACGACGCTCGCAAGTTGATGATCGCGTCGGCGAGTATGCCGGCGATTTGGCATTGTCGAGACTGTGGCGTGGGCGACGGAAGATCGATTTTTGTGAGCATCCAAACTCCGGAGCAAAGGTGGCTGAAGCGTCCGGCAAGAAAATGACGGACCGTTCGTGTTTCGATTTTTCGTTAGTGAGGTCGTTCGATAGTTACTGAGCTGGCTGAAAATTGGTAAGGTGCTGAAGCGGGACAAAATTTCATTCGGACACGCAAAACAAACTGTGCCTATGCTTGCGGCCCTTCCCGCGGCCCTTAGTCTGAGAATTGGCCGGGGAGGACCCACGCATACCCTGCAGACGTTTCAGACGTTTCGACGTTTTCCTACCTGCCTATTGCGGGCGCGTGTGTGCGCGTGCGCACACATGTGAAGAGTCTATGTAAATGGTCTGCAACGTCTGTCATGGATGGTATTGGCCTTGTTGTTTCCAAGTTTTCTTGTCACAGACGTTCTCGAATCTCAACGTCCGCAAAGGTCTGAATGAATGCTCAAACGTCTGCACCAATCGCCTCCAAATTGACGTGGTACAGAGTCTTGCGGCCAATGTCGCTACGGCGGAAGATTGCGAATGCGCCGTCATCCATCACAAAGCGTTCGTCGACATAACGTCCTGCAAGGACACCTAGACGCGTGCATTGCGACCGGGGGGTACCTTGGCCAAGCTCAGATCGCAGCAGAAAATGTTCATTGGCCAGATCGGTTAACTCAGCCGCAGTCCACGTACCTTTAGAATGTTGGGCTAACAGTCCGACCAGATCGCAAAACTCTCGGCGTGTGTCATCCATGGCTGCGGCCGCTTCGTCTGCATTAGCTAAGAAGTCTGGTTCACTGTTTACGTGTAGAATCCCACCTATGATGTTGCCCCAGTTTTTCTTGTTGAAACGCGTTTGGGTTCTCTCTTGCGGCATACCAGCGTCTTTCCAACGCTCGACCATATACACCAGTTCGCTGAGAAGTTGTTGTCTGTACGTTTGCACATACGCCTCGGGATCATTCATCGAGAACGCTCGAAGCTTGGGGTTACCCTCGTGATACAGATCGATGACTACGCTGCGAGTCAACAAGTCTGGACTGACATCGGGAGCATTGGCAGTAATGCAGAAAATGTGCGAGTTCTCGGCTCGTATCTCTGACGAGTGTCCGAGCAATCGATAGGATAGAATTGGATCGGTGATGGATCGCTCAAGGCAAGCTGAATCGATCTTTGCTTTACGCGATTTCGCTTTCGCGTTATCGACGATGATGGTCGTAGCACCGGACTTGACGATTGATCCGAGCCGCTTTTCAAACTCTTCGTCATTCTCTGTGTAAGATGCTGTAGACGCTTCGGCACCGTCGCGAATGCGTGCAAGTGTTTGAGCCAAGGTCGACTTGCCGAGCCCAGGTTGATTGCCGTTAAACAGTACGGCGGGTTTGGATCCAATGAAATGCGAAATCAATAGACTTGTTAACAGAACACCGATGTAGTTCGTTCGATCAGCTGGCGAACTCCAGCAAAACTCACGAAGCAGAGTATCGAGATGTTGGGTCCCTTCGAGCGGCACGACGGCTGGTCCAGCGTAATAGAATCCCGACTGTTGATCGTACCCAGGTTTGACCAACCTCCAGTCGTTCGTATAAACCGGATTACGACTGAAGAGCTTGATAGCTGGCAGCCGATTGCGCTGGTGCGAGTTGTTGAGCCATGTGTTGGCATAGCTAGTCGGCAGAGGTCGGTACTCGCCAGATTCATTTTGGAGGAAGTAAAACTCAACAAACTGGTTGAGAAGGCCTGTAAGCTCGGCTGGAGATAGTATTGGCGAGATGGATTCGCCATTGACGACTACCATCTGGTTCACACGAGTGTAGCAACAGTTGCTGGCGACGAGACGGCTGGTAATCTCCTCCATCGTTGTCGCAACAGGCGTCGCGTGCGGGTCGACAATGATCTTTGGGTGTGTCGACGCGTCGGCTTCCAACAGCGCGTCTGTGGCGATCGTCGGGGGTTCTGTGGCCTTTGCGTTGCGACGCTCCACTTTGTCGTATAGCGAAGTGCGTACATCGTGCTGAGCATTGGCCCAAGTGCAATCAAAGTAGCGTCGTCCCTCTTCAGCGAACTTGCCTACCGATTCGACTAATTGCCACACCTCGTCGGCCGCGATCCCACTGCGGATCGCATAACAACAAACTGCAAAGTCAGCTTCAGAACGCGTGCCTTCGCGAGCAATGGTACTGGCAGCGATGTATTCCGAAAGCTTGTCGATCTTCCCTGGCGACACCTTGCGAACAGTCGGCAGCGGCATCGCATCGATATCGCGTTGTCGTTTGGTGGTCGCGCTTGGCTTGTGGAAATCGCTGAAGGCAATGATCGGGAAACGGCGGCTAGCATCGCATTCGATAAGCTCAGACAACACGGGCTCGCGACCGTTGCGTTGGTTCTTGCGATTGTAAGTACCTGGCAGTCGCAGTAGTCGTGTAAGGTCGGTGGTATGGTCGCCGTGGATTGCTTCCGCGATACCACCGAGGATGTCTTGAATCTGCAATGCCTTGGGGCTGAGCTTGGTCAGGTGATGTCGCTGGTCGATGTAGAGGCGATCCTTACCATCGAGCACATAGCGACGTGCTCGATGGCGTGACTCATCACTATTGATCGGTTCCGTGTGAACTGGAATTGACGGGCCAGCATCATCGATTACAAATGGTTGCTCCAGTCGCCAATAGAGATGCACACCGTTGCCACTGTTGACTACGGCAGTTGGGTGTGGAAGTGCGGCTGACGCGACTCGCTCGATTGCAACCGTAACATCGCAATTGTCGATGTCGGCCCACAGGCAACGAACGGTTCGGATCTGCCAAGCCAGATCAAAGCGACCTTGGTCAGCGACGCGAGGACAGACACCAAAGAATTGATTGGTGAGTTCCTTTTGAGATTCGAATTCGAAGTTTGCCATCACACGCTGCAATCCATCGCGGTTGGCGAGCCGATATCGAACATGAGGATAGTCTACGCGACTACGTTTGCGTTCGCCTTCGGTCCACGTTTCCACCGGACGAAAAAGCAATAGGTCCTTTTCATCGTACAATGTGGTTAATAGCTTGATTGCTGGATGCACATCGGAGGTGAACTCGGTTGCCACCGATGCCAGTTCAAGTTGCAAGTTAGATTCCATCGAATATTCCTAAGTTAAGAGACTGGAATCCAACCACGACATTGATAATTGCAAATCATCCCACGCACTTCCGCGCGGTAAAGAACCGGGATGATTAAGTAGGGCTCGACGCCAAAGAGCTCTGCCAGTTGCTGCGTTGTCACCGGTCGGCAGCCGTCGTAGAGCCCATCAGGCCCGCGAGCAGTTGATGTACGTTTGGCAGCGAGCGAGTTAACAGGGATGTGCGTCGGATTTGCTTTCGCATGTTTCCACATTCTCCATTTTTGAATAATGCTCCTCTGACCGCTTGACGATCCTGGCATGCAGTTTGACGAGCGCTTTGGCCCATGCCTCTGCGAGCTCTTTCGGCATTTCAGCCTCGTTGGTGATTTCCACTGGTTCTGCGTCCATGTTCTGTAGCCTCCTAATGTGTTGAAAGAGTCGTAGCACCTTGAGAACAACCCCCCTCCAGTACTAACTATGCAATTTGCGCGAACGACGTCTCAAAAAAGGTATGCAAGGTTTTCTTTGTTGCAGACGTTTTGAACTAATACTCGTCTACGCCTTGAACTACAGAGCTCCCTAGCAATCTGGCGGAAACGAAACCAAAAATAATCAAGATTGCTCATGACCCATGGCGTAGCATCGCAGACGTTGCAAACCGAGCCTCTCTATCTGTAGGGTTACACGCAAAGTCTGCATTTCGACGAAGCTGCGCTCCAAAAAAATTGAAAATTGTTTGGACTCACTTTCGACGGATTGAAGACTTCAAGAACTACAGATCACTATCTGTAGGAATACCCGAGGACCACTCCAGATGACGGAACAAGTCTGACTTAAGTTTTCAGGAATCGGGAAAGGTTGGTAGGTGGGATAACAAGACCGAATGCGTCGAATCGTACCCAAGGTCAAGGCGAGAACACTATTTGAAGGGACAAACGGACGAGTCCCAAATTGACGAACCGACGGCTATATCTTCCCCAAATTGTTGAACCGTTGGGCTGTAGAAGGAACGTTTCGAAATTTTAGGAAAAAGCAGAAATCGAGATGCAACTACTCGACGAGTAGGCAAGGAACGGATTTGCCCGCTGGGATGTGTTATAGAATTACGGAAACAGCCGACTCGCATCATAGTGGAAGAGCCCGACTTAATGTCCTGGAGCGAGGTCTACCGACGGGGGCAGTGCATGTGCCAAAATGAGTCATGAGGTTCTTGACTGGCACACGCCGATACGTCCTCTCAATTCACCCCCAATCAACAGGCAATTTCACCCCAACCAACGTTTTTGCGATGTCAGCTTCCTTTGCGATGAGTATCATCCGCTTCGTGCCTGGTGATTTTCAAATGGATTTATCTCGAAATTACACCTTTATTAGTCGGCTCGTTTGGCTGTTAGCGTCACCGGTGGGCGGCGCTCGCAGCTTGGCCGAAGTCGAACGTGCGGTCCACTTTCATAAGTCGTCATGCTATGTAGGGGCAAAGGGAACTGACACTTGAAAGTCGCATCAACGGCTTCGCGTAGCCGTCTCCAAACTGAGAGCTGTATTGGGCGAGGCCGCAGTCGACGATCACCTACTGATCAACCGCAGTACCATCCAAAAGCATTCCGACTACACCAAAGTGCTCCGATTTGGCTGATTAGCAATAGTTTGGAGTCCCTCATGGCACTTCGGTCTTCGACTTCGGGCTCTTCCCGAATTTCGGTATAGTTGGTGTCTTTCCCTAATCTATTTTTGCGTCGGCGATTGTCCAAGCTTTACATAAGCTCCCTTCGCACAAGAAGTAACTATGGACTGAAGATCAAACTCCGTTGGTCTTTCAACGTTGAATGATTGTCGTCGGTACCCTTTTCGTTTCACTATTGACTTCTGAACCCCTGTCTGACACAAGCTTGGTTGAACGAAAACACTTACTACGTCCCTGGCTGATGAACCAACTGAGCATGCGAATCCTGATGAAAAATCATGGTCTACCGCTCTTCGTACTTTCCACTGGCCTCACGTTTTCGAAGACAGCAACCTACCTAGCTTTTGCATTTTCTCTATCCGCCACAGGCTGCAGGCTTATTGAGTGGGATTCCAATAGCTTGCAATCGACCATTGCAACGCACGAAATCTCTCACAAAGCGATCTATCACAACAGCAAAGGACTCAAGTACCTATCGCAAGGCAAAACGGGCAAAGCGGAAACTCACTTTTTGAAAGCCATCGACTACGATCCAGCCTTCGCCGCCGCACACAACAATCTAGGGAACATGTATCTGTCCCGCCGCGACCTCTACCAGGCCGCTTGGGAGTTTCAGCGGGCTTCTGAACTAGAACCCAACAGCATTGAGCCGCTTATCAATCTAGGGCTTCTCCATGACGAAGCCGACCGACTCGAAGAAGCTGAAGAATTTTACTTGCAGGCCCTCCAAGTCGACCCTCGCAGTGCCATCGCTCTCGGAAACTTGGCACGTGTTCGCGTAAAACAAGAATCGGATCCCGTTGAAATCCAAAGTATGTTGCGTGACCTCGTTTTGATGGACACACGTCCGGATTGGGTAGACTGGGCTCAAGAACTCTTAGCCACTCGCTATCGGACTGACTATGGAGCAGGTCTATCGAATCCTGCCCTCAACCCAGGAACGCCCAATGGCCAATCTAGACCGGTGAACCCCGCATATCCAATGGGACCGTATGGCTCCAATTCAGTGAACTCAAATCCGCTACGTCCCGAAGAGGTCGCTCCCAGCTATCCCCAGACTTCGAATGGGCCAACTTTCGAACAGATTCCCACGCCAGTCTTAATAGCCCCACAACCAACGCCCACGTTGATGGATATCCCTACCTACCAAAACGAGTATTCACCAAGCCCGATAGAAGCTGCTCCACCCATTCAGTTCCCGAACTTTCCAGCCGAGTCGTATAGGACGCCAGCACGCCAATTACTAAACGGGCGTCAACCATGATGCGACAACAAATTTCGTACAACACAACGGCTTGCCTCCGTCTATCCTGGTTCAGCATCGTGACTTTGGGCGCCGCTTTGATTATGTTGTCGATGGGCCAGAGCATCCATGCCCAAAATCCCCCCCAACCATCGACGAGCCCAAAAGCAGGGAACGTTCGGATCAATCTACGTGGTGACACCCCAATGGTCACACTGGTTGAGTATGTAAGCGATCGGTTAAAAATCCGATTCATTTACGACGAGTCCCTCTCGCAAAAGAAGATCAATATTCAAGCGCCCGAAGAACTCCCCGTGGAGAGCTTGTTGAACCTGCTGCAGAGTGCATTGCAGATCAACGGTATGGCCCTTGCGCAAACCGAGAATCCTGTTTGGTATCGCATTGTTCCACAAAACAATATGCCACAGGTCTCGTTACCGACTCCGACAAATGCCGAAGTCGATCGACTCGGACCTGCCGTTGCGATCACTCAAGTCTTTACACTTAAGCGGGGCGATCCAAATCAAATTAAAACGCTCATTGGACCATTTCTATCCAACGGTTCGGGCGGAGCAGGGGGTGGAGCCAATGCTATTGCGGTCCCTGCTAACCGAACGCTGATCGTTACCGATATCTCTAGCAACCTGCGTCGCATCCAACGATTGATCGACATTTTGGATGCCGAACAAAACACGTCGTCCATCCGTTTCATACAGGCCAAGCACGTCTCCGTAGACGAACTTTCCGAAAGACTGCAATCGATTCTTGCAGCACGAGCTCGAGCAGATGGTGCAAACCCAGCAGCGAATGCTAACGATCCAAACAATTCTCCGGCCGGCAATCGTTCAGCCCCAGGCATTGAAATCGCAGTCGAGCCACGAACAAGTCAATTAATTCTAATCGGCTTGCCTTCTCAAATCGATGCAGCCCTAGATCTATTGAAGTCCTTGGATGTACCGTTGACCACGACGACGCAGAATTATCGCCCACAGTATCTATCGCCCAAACAACTCGACGACATCATCAGGCAATGGGTAGATTCTGTTTCACCCAGGCCTATCTACGATTCGAGGATCGAGGGCGCTCAATTAGTTGTTTCCACCACCGAACTTGCTCAGCAACAGATTGCCAAACTCATCCCACAGTTCGACTCGCGTGAAACGAGCGCACGCCAAAGCCCAATACGCTTTTACAAAATCAAGAACATTCCTGTCCAAGACATTTTGGAAACACTCAATAGCCTGCAAGGTGGCTACGTCCAAAATCCATTTCAAAGCGGTCGATCAAACAGTAACTCTCAGCGATCACGCACAACCAACGATCGTGCTGTCACCGGACAGAACAATCCGTTTGTCGTTGGAGCCAATTCCGCACAACCGGGGCTGGTTCCCCCCATGCCCCCCGCTTCTCAAAGAAACGGCCTTCTAAACCCTACTGGTGTAAACAGCTTCAATGGCGGTGGGGGTGTGAATCCATCCGCAAGCAACAACCAGAATGGACTTAACCCATTGAGTGCTTATGCCCAACTCGCCTTTCAGCAGGGAAACAGCCCTTACAACGGATTTCAAAATAACGGCGGGTTCTTTAATCCCTACGGTCAACCCAACACGCAGGCTGGTGCATTCGAACGGGGTATCCAGTCGCCATTGGGTAATGCTCAGGTCACCGCCGATATGGGCAGCAACACACTAATCATCATTGCGGAGCCTGAGGTGCAGCAAGCCTACCAACAACTCATTGAGTTTTTGGATAAACGTCGTCCGCAAGTCATGATTGAAGCACGAATCGTTATCATTGACACATCGGACGATTATACCTTGGGCGTCGAAGTGTCCGGTGGTGATCGGTCTAGTGCCCGCAAACTCTTTTCTTTTAGTAGCTACGGACTTAGTACCGTTACTCCAACAACGGGTGCATTAGCAATTACTCCCGGGACGGGTTTCAATGCGACACTTGTAGACCCCCAAACTGCGGACGTCGTTGTTCGCGCACTGGCGACGCATCGAAGAGCGAGAGTACTTTCATCGCCAAAGATCTTAGTCGATGACAACGCCGAAGGCTCATTGGAAAGCGTCAACGAAGTTCCCTTCACAAGTGTTAACGCATCACAAACCGTAGCAACCACCAGCTTTGCAGGCTTCGCAAAGGCCGGAACGGCGATCACGGTAACGCCGACGATCAGCGAAGGAAAACACGTAAACCTAGATTACAACGTAACGTTGAATTCCTTTACCGGTGCAGGCACTGCTGGCGTTCCACCACCTCGACAGACAAACGAGATTACGTCGCGAGTGACCGTGCCCGACGGATATACGATCATTGTCGGCGGGCTAACGCAGAAAAACGTCTCAACTTCATTCAACGGAATTCCCTATTTAGAGCGCATTCCAATTGTCCGCGAACTCAGTAGCCTTACAGCCAATACAAGTCGCGACAATTCGCTATTCGTGTTTCTACGCCCTATCATATTAGAGGAAGACAGATTCCGAGACCTAAAATTCCTCTCTAAACGCGCTTCCAATTTGGCCGATGAAGGCCACAATTTCCCAGCTAGCTCTCCACTGCTCATGTCAAAATGAAGCAGCGTATCTAAGCAAACCAAACCGACATTGATAGCGAAACGACGCGAGCCGTCCCATGGATATTAGCCGGTTAGAACGATTTCAGGCTTTTCGATGGGCGTCGTGATCGAAGGCAGGGATGTCTATTACGAACGCTTGCCTATTCTCCCGTTTTGAAGTCTGCACACGGAATATGCCTGCTACCATTGGAAGCTAAGCTCTAACGACCCCACCAAGAACAACCGCTATTAGCGACTGGAACCTACATACTAGCGCGCATAGTCACTCGTTCGACCTCCTCGCGTGAGGTAGCTCCTTCCGCGATCTTAATGTCACCCGAAACCTTCAGCAATTGCATTCCTTGCCGAACCGCCTCATCACGAATCGAAGTGGAATGGGAACGCCGCGTAATCAATCCACGAATCTCTTCTTCAACGATGAGTAGTTCATAAATACCAAGTCTGCCTCGGTAACCAGTACGACGACATACATCGCATCCCTTACTTACAAATTCGCTTCGTTTGATACCTACCTCAGGTAGAAACTCTGTTGGAGCACGGCACTCAAGGCATAGTCTACGGACTAAGCGCTGCGCGAGAACCGAGACTAGGCTGCTAGCCAGCAAATAAGGCTCAATCCCCAGGTCCATCATCCGAGTAACGGCACTAGCAGCATCGTTCGTATGCAGTGTGCTGAAGACCAAGTGCCCCGTAAGTGCTGCTTGAACAGCCATCATTGCTGTCTCTGAATCCCGAATTTCGCCAACCATAATGATGTCAGGGTCCTGTCGCAATACGCTTCGTAACCCTCCTGCGAACGTCATACCCTTTTTCAGATTGATTTGTGTTTGTGAAATCCCCTCAAGCTGATACTCAATGGGGTCCTCGAGAGTAACTGCATTTTTTTCACGAGTGTCTAATTCTAAAAGTGCAGAATAGAGCGTGGTGCTCTTTCCGCTACCCGTTGGGCCAGTAACCAAAATCAAACCATGTTCAACTGAAATGGCATTTCGAAACCGCTGTAGTGAAAGAGGATCCATCCCTAACTCCTCCAATTGGTACAGGCGAGCACTTTTATCGAGCAATCGAACGACAATGCGTTCCCCGTGGCTGGAGGGCATGGATGCAATGCGCAAGTCGATCACTCGCGAACCCACGCGAACCGTCGCACGTCCATCTTGTGGAAGTCTTTTTTCTGCGATGTCCATGCGTCCTGCGACTTTAATCCGTGTTAAAACTTCCTCCTGCATCGATTTCGAAACTTCACGAGTGTCAAATAGCACACCGTCCATTCTCATTCGAACGGTGAGCGAACTTTCATTCGGTTGAAAGTGGATATCGGACGCTTGTTGCTGGACTGCCTCGAAAAGAATGCGATTGACAATGTCTATCACGGGCGTATCGGACTGATCTTCCAGGAGATCCATGGTCTCATCGTTCGAACTAAGCAAAACATCGTCGGCCTCGTGGGCGAAAGCTGAATTTGTAGTACTAACACTTGAAGCTCGATAGGCCTCATAAAGTCTATCGATGTGCTCTCTAATGACGGGTGCATCGGCGTACTCCGTCGGCAACGCAAACCTAATTCGCCTTCGAACTGCATCCACTACGAACAATGGGGTCGCTTCGCTAACTAGCAGTCGTGGAGTTTCGCCACTATCTGCGTCAAAGCAAAACAAATGCCTGCGACAAAGCTCAATTGGAATCGATGAAAAGAATCGCTCCACAACAGATTGTTCCTCATTAAAGCTTACACTTTGATCGACCATACAGAATAAGGCTTCTTTGCGAGGATTGGAAAATCAACAAATGGAGCCTTGAATATCCTCCGAACCCAGCATTGGCTGCAAGTCCATCCTGGCAGACTACTGTAGCCCGTTCGCAATTGTACGTACCGAACAGATCTGCGCGCCAAAGCACTAAGCATTACCCTAGTTTCTGCGTGAAGAAATTTTCACTAAGGTGATTGCGACGTAATCGCAACACACTGGTTGTTTATTTTGGCTTTGAAAATGCAAGGCGTAACACATCGTTGCACGTTGTCGTTTTTGTAAGGAACACGTCTTGTTGATTAGGAA
>CAIXME010000034.1 GCA_903920425.1 uncultured Pirellula sp.
ATATTCAGATGTTTCTGTCAGAGGATTCCATGGTGGCCTGGAACTGATTTGGATAAGACCCAACTTTGATCAGAATGTGGCCATGATTGTGGACCCACCCGTCGGAAACATGTTGGTACCGTTTGAGTACGACTACCAACTGTCACCGAGAGCTTGGTTGGGCTGGCGATCCTGTAACGGAATAGGATTTCGTGCGACCTACTTCCGCTTTGACGAATCGGCCAATCGAGAGGCCGTCACTGCCGTGGCAGGAGCGACTCCAGTGTATCTGTTTGTGTATGGGGCTGGCGGAAATCTGTCTCGTAATGCTAACGCAAACATTGGACAGACGCTCGTGTCTAATCATGCGCTAAAGCTGAGTTCGCTGGACCTCGAAGCAACACAGCTCTTTCGTTGGCGTCAGTCCCAAGCGATTTTGGGCATGGGAGTTCGCATTGCGGATATGGAACAAACAGCCCGCGGTGAAGTGTTCAACGCTGGCGGGGCACTTGAGGAAGTCGTCCGGAACGACCTTGATTTGGCTGCGGCTGGGCCAACTCTGTCTGCTCAGTTGACACGTGGCATCGGTGCTAGCCATTTTGGAATCTTTGCAGCAACAAGGGCTTCTTTGCTGGTGAGTGAAACAGAACAGCGAATTTACGAGATGAAGGGTGCGTTCACGACCGAGCTGGAGGACATCGCAATTCAGCGCGAAATTCTCGGCAATTTGGAACTTGGCTTGGGCCTTCAATATGAGCAGGCGATTGGACAATCTGCAAGCATGTTTGTGCGTACCGGCTATGAATGCCAACTATGGCTCGACGCTGGTGGCCCCGTCGACTCCCACAGCACGGTAGGACTGGACGGAATCACTCTTGCGTTGGGCTTGCATTTTTGAACTCGCCGCTGGGATCGCCGAGCTCGTCGCGCGCTATTGGCAAATGAGCGACGACTGATAACCCATAAATAGCAGCGGACGCAATGATTATTTTGAGCATAACCGAGAGTGAACTGAAGATCAGCGTGGAACCGACCAGCAAGGTCACCATTCCATAAGCGAGATGTTTTACGCTGCGGCGTACTCCGCCTTGATCTCGCCAATCTCGGAGTGGCCCACCGACCAGCGGCCACGCCATCGCCTTCGCGTGCATTGCTGGTGAGACGCGTAACAAAAAGTAGCACATAAGCAGCAAGAATGGCGTGGTTGGGATTCCAGGCAAAGCAACACCGAGCATTGCCAAAAGAAAGAACACACCAGCCATAAGCCAATAGAGCAGGCGTTTAGCGCCGCGGGCTGTTTCAACCATCAAAGAACTTCTTGATAACGTGAATGGTTGCTGCTCGGTTGGCTCGTACCCAAGAGTGCATTAGCGGAATGTTTTTCGGGCATACGGCTTGGCAATTGCCCGCTTTTCCACAATTTTGAATTCCACCTGGTGCGATCATAGCTTCAATACGGCGTGTCACGAGCGATTGGCCATTAGGGCTTGAGTTCATCAACACCGCTTGGCTCATTGCTGCGGCACCAATGAAGTGTTGATCAAGCTCCTCGTCGCGGCGTTTCACAAAGGCCTCTTCCGACTCCTCTTGATGCCGATTGATGACAACTTCATTGAACTGGGGGCAAGCTTCCAGACAGCAGCCGCAGCTCATACATTGACTTAACGGATAATCCCGTTCTTGTTGTTCGGATGACTGCTTCGGTCCACTACCCATGTCGTAGTAGCCATCAACGGGAACCCAGCATTGAAGTTTTTCCAAGGCACGGAACAAGCGATAACGATCGACGCACAGGTCGCGAACGACCGGGAACTTACTCATCGGCCGCAGTTCAATCTCAGTGGGACCGTCCAAAAGCAAGCGATCGACCAATGCCGAACATGCTTGGCGTACTCGCCCGTTGATGCGCATTGTGCAGGAACCGCAAACCTCTTCCAAGCAACCTGACTCGTAAGCGACCGGCGCGACCATCAGCCCCTCGTTTGTAACCGGATTCGCCGAGATCCGCTGCAGCACGGCGGTGATGTTCAGTCCAGGCTCGCGGTCGAATGTGAATGACTGCCAGTACGAGGGCTTTGATGGATGGTCTTGGCGTTCGATGCGAACCGTGAATTGTTGGATCGTCATGTTAACGCTCGCTAAGAGTCCTGGGAAATTTACACCTGCATGTATACAATAGGTCATCTCGTTTGACTTCGATAGACCTATCCGCGTCCAGGAGATGCACGATGAACCAGCCGAGCACGGTTTACGAAGTGCCACGGACAAACTTTCAACAGACCGCTGAACTTACCCGCGAGGATTAGATTCAATGACTTGGTTCAAGGTCGCTTGCCTGGAAGACATCCCACCGGGCTCAAGAAAAATGGTAATCGCAGATGATCAACTCATCGCGCTGTTTAATGTCGACGGAACGATTTACGCAATCGACGATTTGTGTCCGCATCAGGGGGCTCCATTGAGCGAAGGACTGTTCATCGGCTGCGTTGCCGTTTGCCCATGGCACGGTGTTGAGTTTGACGTCACCAACGGCAAGCTTCTCAGCGGGCCAGGCGTTCGTGACGTCAGAGCTTACCAAGTTTCAATAAAGGGTGACGATGTGGAAATTGAGTTGAGTTGAGCGGAAGAAAATCAATCGCCGGTGCGGTTCACGGAACCCTTCAACAAGATCGTGACCAACACGGTTGAATCGTCAACGGCTTCGACCGCATGCGGGGCGGCAGCAGTCAGGTACAGTAGGTCGCCAGCAAGAAGTTCTTTGGCCTCTCCTTGAGATGTGAACTTCACGCGTCCTTCCAGACAAAAGACAGTGATTTCGCCTGGCGCTTTGTGCTCGGCGATCTGCTTGCCTGCTGGTAAGACAAGCCGTATCGCCTCCATCACCTCAGTTTTGAACAACGTAGAAGTTTTGGTGCTTCCGATCTCGGAACCCAGCGGCTGCAAATGAATCACTTCGGATGGATTCGCGTGTTTAATGGACATTGGTACTTCCTGTTTTTGTGAGTGGAACGTCAGTAAAGTCACTGCCCGACGCAGTACAAGTGTTGGCCGGTGCGAACGAGCAGACGATCGCCGGCTACTGCGACGCCATAAACCATCGGGTCGCCATACGAAAACATTTCATGGAGTTGATTCTCTGGCATCCCTGCAAATACTTTCTCGGGGCCAGTTTTAGGAGCAGCCTGTTCCGGAGGAACTGCGTTTGCCTTCCTCTGCTCCGCAGCCAGGCGGCTCGCCTCCATCATCGCGTCGGCGTCATAAAGCTGATTGCGGGCAACTTGATTGTACTGGTCGCCGGGCTTAAGAATGACCGTAAACCCATTCTTTAAGACGAAGTAGACGAGTTGCTCGCCGTCGGGACGAGTGACGCCGACAGCCGATGCCCAGCATGGATTACCGATTCGTTTAGCAAACACTTGCTTACCTGTTTCCCGATCGACGCAGAACAGCACCCCAACCTTGTTGACGTAGTAGACGTATCCAGCGAATGCCAGCGGCGTCGAATAATACGAATTTGCTCGTTCAGCGCCCCAGCGGACTTTATAGCCAGCTTTCCCATCAACATTCGATAACTTGATGCAGCAATTCGATCCGGCCGTCGCCTCTTCGTCGGTTGCCCCACCATACATGGTCGTTGAGCCGACGAAGATTTCGTCACCATCGATGGTTGCCGAAGGAATGTGATTACCCTGCAAACCGCCTAGCTGCCAAAGCGACTCTCCCGTCTTTGCATCGTACGCATCCACCGTGTCGGCAGAACTGGCAATGACAAGGTTGCGGTCTCCTGACTTGGCGACTACCGGTGAAGACCAAGAAGGCACTCGTTCTCCACGATCTGTTTTCCAAGCCACCTCGCCGCTCTGCTTTTCTATAGCGACCAAGTAAGACGGCCCATGGTGATCGATCAATACGAAAAGGTGATCGTCTGTCTGCGCAAGTGAACTTGCGACTCCGCGTTCATTGTTGACGTTTCCAAAGGTCTTGAGCAGCGGAAGACTCCAGAGTTGTTTCCCGTCATGCGACATCGCCGTCACATCGCCACTGGCAAAGAAGGAGTAAACCGCATCCTGGTCGACACAGCACGTTGGGGCAGCGCGGCTATTGCGAAAATAGTTTTCAATTTTTGTGGTCGCTTCGAGATGTAAGGTCCACAATTTTTTCCCGCTCTGCAAGTCAAACGCGTGGACCTGGCAGTCCTCCTGAAACGGACCTTCACTGCTGGTTACATAGATTTTGTTGTTCCATACGACGGGCGAGGACTGCCCATAGCCAGGGATACTCGCCTGCCAGGCGACACCTTCAGTAGGCGACCACTGGGTCGGAACGTTCGCTTTTGCTACCCCACTTCCGTCACCACGAAAGCCGGGCCACGAATCATCACCGAAGCACGCGGACGCCGTCGCCAAACCGAACAACGCCGCGAGCATCATTCGGTTAACTGAGATCGAGAGTTGTTTGAATCTCTCCGCAATAGAACCTAAAGGTATGTTCATGACACTGCCTTTAGAACTGTCTCAAATTCTTGGTTGTCGTAGCAACGCATAGTTTGAGTTCTTACGTTTCCATTTTTTGCCAACTTGATCAGTAACGCCGAACCAACTGTCTCGTCTGGAACTTCAAAGACGACACAACCATCGTATTGCCCAACAGTCCAAACTTGTAAGACAAGCTTTCCACCTGCGTCACTGACGGACTTGCCGAAATCCGAAGCACGCTGCACCGACTTATCGACATTTTGGGCACCTTGGTCGGTGAACTGGAGCATGGTTAGGTAGCGAATCATAGGGAACGCCTTTTTCAAAGGGGGACAAATTGGAAAGAAATATTCATTGGATTCTCACGCACGATCGTGTTCGAGCTGAATCGCTTTTGGAAATAAGACGTTGTTTTCCTTGTGAATGTGCTGGTGCATATCTGCCTCAAGTCTTGCAAGCGAATCAAGCATCGCTCGATAGGTATTGCAGGCCCATTCCGGCGGTGTATAGGCGTCAGTGGACTCGTGCAGGATCGCCAGAGCATCGCCCGCTTGATCATGTTCGTGCTCCATTTGCCGAATGGGATTGGCCACGCTACCGCAATGGAATTCTTGACGTTCAGTTGAGGCTTCAAGCTGCCGAACGATCGGGAACAAAATCCGTTCCTCTTTCATCATGTGTGGCTCAAGCTCTGCCTTGAGAGCGACAAAGGCCTGACGCATCTTGTACAGACGCTCGTCCTTGTCACCGTGAACGCGCGCGACCTTTTCGGTCATTGCATCCAGTCGCGGCAATTCCTCACGGAGGTAAGCATGATGCGTCGCTTCGATGTGATCGGCTAGCTCAGTCAGTGCCATCGAGTCAACGTCGACTAGTGTGCCAAGATCAGCTTGTTCATCGTTGGTGCTGATCGCCTGCAGAACCTCGCCTACTTCGATGCCGCGTTTCTCGCAAGCACGAACGAGCGAGACTTTACCACCGCAGCAGTAGTCAATCTTGAGCGATTCAAAGACTCGGGCGCGAGTTGGTTTTTGACGAACAAAGTCACCGACGGTTTGTTCGGGATCGAGAGTGATCATTTTTTGGTTCCAGGGGAGTTCGTTGAAACAAAGTAGATTGAAATGGCCTGTGACAGCCTGGGCACACGCGATCAGCTTGAGTTCTTAGACAAGTGCTGTATCACGTTGCCCCATTTGGGCGTCGGGATCGAGAGTATCCAAAGCATCACTTTCGGGAGGATCAAAACCGTCATCGACACTGGAGAACGAATGTCCGGTCTTCAGCCCAAGAATGAACCAGACTAAGGCGACAGCTCCCAGGAAGAAGATGGTGTCACCAGGAACTCGCATCCATCGCAGGGTTTGCATAAGATCTGTCTGCATGAATTCACTACTGCGGGCGAACCAATAGCCGCTTTCTACCGAGGCTTTAGTTTGCAACAGGCCAACTGGTAGTAGGCTCAGTAGGCACATTGCCATGAGACCGACATTCATGCCCCAGAATCCTACTCTCAGCATGCCATCTTTCCAGGGACGCCCCGGAATCAGAACTCGCAGGCACATCAGCATGAGGCCGATCCCGAGCATCCCGTACACTCCGAAGAGCGCGGCGTGTGCGTGCAGTGGTGTCGTGTTCAAGCCCTGCATGTAGTAGAGTGCGATTGGCGGATTGATCATGAACCCAAATAAGCCAGCACCGATCATATTCCAGAACGCGACCGACACGAAGAAATAGATCGGCCATTTGTATCGCTGGACCCACGGAGACGCTTTGCTTCGTCTTAGGTCTTCCGTCGCATCGAAGCCGATGAGCGTGAGCGGCACCACTTCAAGTGCACTAAATACTGAACCCCATGCAAGCGCCACCGTCGGTGTTCCCGAGAAGTACAGGTGGTGGCAAGTTCCAATGATCCCGCCCGCCAGGAAAATCGTAGCCGACAGTAATGCCGCCGCTGCCGCTAAGCCAGGACGAACAAGGTTCAGTCGCATGAATACGAACGCGATCACCGTGGTCGCGAAGACTTCAAAGAAGCCTTCAACCCAAAGGTGAACGACCCACCACCGCCAGTACTCAACCATCGTCAGATGTGAGTGCTGCCCCCACGTCAACCCGGCTCCGTAAAACAATGCGATCGCGGCGGTCGCCACGGCCAGCAGTACGACGAGATGACGTTGGGAATTAGCTTCTGTCGTTGTGGGATCGGCCTTCTGACGCAGCGCGGGCCAAAGAACTCTCAGCATTAAGACTAGCCATAACAGCAGTCCACCCAATAACGCGATCTGCCAGATTCGGCCAAGCTCCACGTATTCGTAGCCCTGGTGTCCGAGATAGAACGAAACAGTGTCGCTCATGTAATTTTTGATGCTCAGCCATTCGCCCGTCAGTGAACCGACGACGACCAATAGCAGCGCTCCGAAAAGAATGTTGACCCCTAGACGCTGATACTTTGGTTCGTGATTGCTGACTAGCGGCCCGATAAACAGCCCGGCGGCGAGCCAAGCGGTTGCAATCCAGAACAATCCGATTTGGACGTGCCAAGTTCGTGAGACGCTGTAGGGTAAATACTCTGCAAGCGGAAAGCCGTAGAACCCTTCACCTTCAACACCGTAGTGAGCGGTTATGATTCCCAACGACATTTGAGCGAAGATCAATGCTGCAACAACCCAGAAATACTTGATGGTTGCCTTTTGCGATGGTGTCGCCTTCCACCGAGCCAGTGGATCGCTAGCAGCGATGCTATCAGGCTTTTCCTCATCTTCACGACGGGATGCGTACCACCACGCCATACCGGAAATCCCAGCCAGCAGCATGATGACGCTCACGCCGGTCCAGACAATGTTGTCACCTGTCGGGCGATTACCAACTAACGGTTCGTGTGGCCAATTATTGGTGTAGCTGGCAATGTCGCCTGGCCGCGTTGTCGAGGCGGCCCAAGATGTCCAAAATACGAAAGAGGAGAACTTGCGCAGCCGCTCTTCGCTCGAAATGGCTCCGGCTTGAATCGCGTAGTCGGCGTTTCCATCAATAAAGACGGTCCGGTAATGATCGACGTTGGACTCAAACGCCTCTGCCCGAATGGGATCGATGGTCACGACACCCGTTGATTCTTCATACGTGTTGTTTCGCATCAGGTCCGACAAGCGGCCACTTAGTTGAGCTTGTCGTTCGGAGTCAAGGTCTGCGAACGGCTTGCTGAATTCGGCTTTGGCCCACTTGTCGAGGATGAACACGGCCTCACGGTGCAACCAATCAGCCGTCCAGTCCGGGGCCACGTAGCTGCCGTGGCCCCAAATGGAGCCGACCTGCATACCGCCCAGTGACTGCCAAACGTTCTGGCCTTCGCCAACTTCACCACTGTCTATTAGCGTAGCGCCAGCAGTAGTTACAAACTTGTCTGGTATCGGTGGCATCTCTTGAAAGATGCGAGTCCCAATCCAACCAAGGACTAGGAATGAAAAAATCATCACGGCCCCGAAGGCCATCCATAAGCGTTTCATTGATTTAACTTTCAGAGCTATCGGGACCTGTGACCAAGGTCTCTTGTTTTGGTTTTATGACTATGCGTTTCTCTGAACTAGACTGACGCGGCGACCAGATCTTCTTTCGGCCCGAAGAACTCATATCGAATTCGATCCTCTGCGACGCCAAGCTCTTGCAATGAAGTGTGGACGTTTCGCATAAACGGTTTGGGCCCGCAGAAGAAGAACTCGGCCTCGGAATAGGGAGTCCAGTCTCTGAGCAGATCTGTCGTGATAAATCCCGCCGTATCACACTTTCCGCCTTCCACGTCGCCGGATAGAGGCGCATCGAATATGACCTTCGTACTGACATTGCGTCCCGACACCGCGAGATCGCGAAGCTCGCCCGCAAATGCTTGTACCTGACTATTGCGAGCAGCCTGTATGAAGCAAACCTTTGCTTCTGGATTTTCTTTGACGAGAGACTTGGCCATGGACAGCAGTGGAGTCACGCCAATTCCGCCGGCGATCAAAACGATCGGCTTTGCAACGGCCGCTGGATCGATCGTGAATTCGCCGCAAGGCGGACCCAGTTCGATGCGGTGTCCCTCTTCGACTGCGTCGTGCAAATGATTGGAAATCAATCCATCAGGAGCATCCGGAGCGAGACGCTCTTCGCGTTTGACACTGATGCGGTAATGGGGTTGGCTTGCACAATCCGAAAGGCTGTAGTTCCGTGGTGATGTTGGTGTATGAGGATGATCGATGTGTACGGTGATGTATTGACCTGGCTTAAACGGTGGAAGCGGGCCGTCGTCAGCGGGTTTCAGGTAGAACGAGGTTACCAATGAACTTTCGGGAACCTTCTTTGCGACGACGAATGTTCGCGTTCCGTTCCATCCGCCGGGCAGCGAAGCCTGCTCTTCGTAAATCGCGCCTTCACGCCCGATGAATAGGTCGGCCAAAAATCCGTAAGCTTCGGCGACAGCTTCGACGATTTCGGCGGTGGCTCCATCGCCCATCACATCTTTGATGGCAGCCAGTAGATTGCTGCCGACGATCGGATAGTGCTCTGCCTTGATGCCTAGCGACACATGCTTTTGCGCGATCAGTTCGACGGCTGGCAATAGCACGGCCGGATTATCGATGTGCGTGAAGTACGCACAAATGGCACCGGCGAGCGCACGCTGCTGACCGCCTGTGTGCTGGTGAGCCTGATTAAAGAACGCCTTCACTTCAGGATTAGCCTCGAACATCCGTTCGTAAAACCGTCGCGTAATGGTCTCCGCGTTGGCGGCCACCAATGGCGTAATTTCCTTGACGATCCGAATCGTTTTTTCACTCAGCATGGGTGGGGTTCTCAATTTTGGGAGAGGTTCTTTCAGGAAGGTTGCCGACAGCGTGGTGCGACGCAACCCAAACATGCACTTAAAGGTATACTATTCAATATGCACGTCAAGGTGTATGTTTAGGGCAGCAAGCTAAAATTCGTCAGCCAGGAAAGACTATGCTCACCCAGACAACAGAATACGCACTTAGAGCCGTCACATTCCTAGCAACGCAAGTCGCCTGTGACAAAACGCCTTCTTCTGCTGACAAGATTGCCGCAGCGACGCAGATACCTCGACGCTATCTTCCCAGGGTCATGCAGAATTTGACCGCCGAAGGATTGGTGGAATCGCGGTGCGGCGTACAAGGAGGTTACGTGCTGGCACGATCTGCCCAATCGATCACGATTCTTGACGTCGTCAACGCGGTCGAACCGATCAAGCGGATTTGTCATTGCCCGCTGAATCTACAATCGCACACATCTTTGTGTCCGTTGCACGCCGAACTCGATCATGCCTACGAGGTAACGGAGCAAGCTTTTGCCAATGTGACGATCGCTGGCTTGCTGAATTCCACCAACCCAATCATCCCTTTGATCGACTCTCCGTAATGCCGAGAGTCTGTGGGTCTACATCAACAAAAGCGAATTCGCGGTGTTGCTCTGTGTCGATCACGCCGCGAGTTTCTTGCGACTCGTCTTTTCAACGATTGCAAAACCCTGCCGCTTGAGCTCGATTCTGTGTTCTGCGGTCACGTTTGCCTGAGCGGCCGACACTCTCAGTTCCGCTTCGACTTCGGGTGAATGTCCGCCAGCGAATTGAGCCGCAACATGCTCGACAATTCCTTTGAGGGTTCCAGCCGCCACGACAACGTCAAAATGAAGTATTGAACCGTCGTGTCCCGTTGCGTAGGTGTCATAGCAATCAATAACCATAGCATGCCATCCCTTTGAAAGCGTATCGAGACTAGTTGTCACGAGTGCTCTCCCGCCTAAAGAAAAGCGACTCATTGCTGGCAGATTCGTAAATGCCACTCAATTGCACTTCGATCGGCAACGAACCTGTGATCCTGCAGAAAAACTGATGCAATCGCTAAAGTCGACGTAAGCTACCATCGAGTTCTAACAACCGTTGGGTACGCGATTACGAATGATTTTGGTGGTGGGATTTCCCGGCATGATGGTGTCGCACCACATTTCGCCTTCAAAGACGTATCGCACCTGAATCGCATGTGCTTCGTCCGCTGCAAAGGCAGCTTCCGCAGTCGCAAGCGGTACAGTTGCGTCGGTCGCCGCTGATTTCAATTGCACATGCTGTACACTGGCCCCCGCGGCCAGGTCAGCGAACAACTGCAACACTTGGTCTTTGGCCCATTCGGCCTGCAAAATCTCAGGCAGCGGTACATTGTTCTGAAGATCTTCGAGGCTCAGTTTTTTGGTTGTCATGAGCTTGGTAATCCTGGTCGTGAGAAGGCAGGCATGAGCAGAATCGCATTTTCGGGGGCTGGGCAAACGTAGCGACACACGCCGCAGCCTGTGCATGTTTCTTCGTTAACGATGGGCTTGCCATCAGTAACCGTAATTGCGCCATCGATGGGGCAACGTTCACTACACACGGTGCAAGTTGTGTGATGATGAGCAAGGCACAGATGTTCGGTGACCTTGGCTGTGCCTATGATCGGAGGGAGGAGCTTGGTCAACACTCCAGGTCCGCACGCGTCGATACAGGGAAAGTCTGGACACATCATGCAAGCCGCTGTGTCCGCTTCAATAATCGGTGTACCGGATATGCTGCCAAGTCGCTCAGGTGCTTTGCGAATCGCCTCGTAGGGACAGGCAGTGATGCAGTCACCACACCGCGTGCAGCCAGATAAGAATTGAAACTCATCGATCGCTCCGGGCGGACGAAAAACGGGCAACGTTCGCGATACCGATCTAAGTCCCAAGTTGGTTGATGGGACCGGGTCGATGTTGATACCCGCGATGCTGCGAGGTTTCGCGTCGGACGATTTTTCTTCGTTTGGCTCGGAATACTTCGTCGGATACCGCATGACCAGCGGCGGAAACTTGGCTGATGGGATGAACTTCCACATGCGGCCTTGCAGTAAATCGCGCCGGCTTTGATTCGTCTTAGGCGACACAAACAAATACTTAAACGCAGCCACCGGAAGCTTGATTGTCACGTAGAGAGCACGCCACAGAGCCGAGTAAATTCGAGCAATGAAACTACCCTCACGATTTTTCATTGCGGCGTTCCAGCACCTACTTTTGCGGTCACCACATCGAGCGGCGGCAACATGGGTACAACTTCGGATTCCGGCATTTGATCGAGCGTGGCTGATGGCGCGTGGCACTGAACGCAGTTGGTACGCCATGGGTGAGTTGACTCCATACCGGCCCAGCCGTGCGGCCCGCCGTGGCAGGCATTGCAGTTCTCGCGCATCCAACGCGAGTGTGGGATTGTTGGCGGCGCACCCTTGTATGCTCGCTTTCCTTCTTTGGGTGCCGGCAAGCCTACGAAGGTTGTTTCAACCGTCGAATCAATTGTCTGAAAGGGTGTCGGTGCCATCGGCGCGTGGCACTGGACGCAATTCGCAAGGTACGCATGCGACATCACGCTGGCCTTCAAGCCGGCTAATTTCACACCGCCCGAGTGACATGCGTAGCACGCAGCATCGTTGGTGTTTTCGACTGGGTGAGGAATAATCGGCGGTGCACCATTGTAAGCACGTCGCGAAGCACGCAATTTGGTCGATGCTTCCTTTTCTGCTTCGCTGGGTTCAATCTTGGTGTACAAGTCGAACTCAGGTTGCGGCAAGTTCTGCGGTGCGGCTTGCCATGCTTTGGTTGGCCCCATGGGTGTGTTCGCGATGTCGGCGTAGCTCAGCGCCGGAACCAACTTCGTGTCCACGACGGCCGAGTCGGAAGGCCTCAGGTCGACAAGCGATGATTCGTTGACTCCGTCTGGCATCGGGACACCATCACCGATGCCGACAAAAAAGCCGATGACAGCGATTGCTATTACAAAAGACAGAAATACGGTTGCCAGTCGGTTCATGACGGCACCTTTACATTGGTCGTCTTCACAACTCGTACCGCGCACTTCTTATAGTCGGGTTGTTTCGAAAACGGATCATGTGCCTCAAGCGTGCAGTTATTGATCAACTTGGTTTCGTCGAAGAAGGGAACAAACACTGTCCCGCGTGGCGGTCGGCCACGGCCATCGATCCACACCGGTAGTTCGCATGTTCCACGACGAGATTCAATGACCACCTTTTCACCCTGGCGAATGTTGGCCGCTTTCGCGTCTTCGCTGTTCATCTCGACGTAAGCGGTTGGCATCGCACGATTCAGCGGCGCGAGTCGGCGTGTCATTGTTCCCGAGTGCCAGTGTTCCAGTACCCGGCCCGTGCAAAGCCACATTGGATAGTCTTTATCTGGCATTTCCGGAGGCGGCGCATACTCATGAAACCAGATTTGTGCGCGACCATCGTTGGAGGATGAGTGGTAGAACTCGAACTCTTGTCCTTTGGTGACGAAGGGGTCATCAAACTCCGAAAACCGATAGCGTGTCTCGCGCCAAGAGCCGTCGTCCTGCTGAACCACCGGCCAACGCAAGCCTCGAGCTTTGACATACTCATCGTACGGCGCGAGATTCTTATGCTTCATCGTGGAGAACAAGCGATACTCTTCGAACAGGTGCTTATCGACGTTGGTGTCGTAGTAGTGCTCGAACTGCCAAATCGGTATTTCTTTACCAT
>CAIXME010000035.1 GCA_903920425.1 uncultured Pirellula sp.
TACTCAAGCAACCGACCACGTAAACCACGACAAACGAGGACAAGAACCAAGCCAAAGTAGTTCGCTCGATCTTTGCTGGAACATCGTCTAAGCGACCAACGGGAATTGCCTCAGCTCCGCCACCGACATTCTCTGATGGCGTTTCTGTTGTATGGACCGTACTCGCAGCATGCCCAATTTTTGACGCATCCCCAAAAGCAAATAGGGCAGCGATACCGCTTGATCCCACGCCGCTCAAGATCCCGAGTAGCAACCAGCCGATTCGACCGATGGGACAATCCAGTGGATACGGACGGCTCATCACCAAGCTATACCAAAGAGGGAACATGCAGACCAAGCACGCGATCAAGCAATGAACAACCACATGACTCGGCTTCACATCCCACTTGCGTGAGAGCAATTGGGATAGTTCCCAAGCGGTCCCAAGGGTGAACGCAAAATACATTGGCAGGACCCACACGCCCGCTTGCCCCATGATCGGAAAGAAAACATCTAAACCGATCAAGGTTAGCGAGGAGCCGATCAATATTGCAGCAGATAACAGCCTAAGACTCAGCATGGACTGTGATGACTTTCCTGCGGCGATCGCAAAGGGGCATTGGCAACATTAGACGTTAAACAAGAAATGGCAAATATCGCCATCTTGCATAATATACGTTTTGCCTTCGGTCCGGAGTTTTCCAGCCTGCCGAATATCCTTTTCGCTGCCGAACTTTTCCAAGTCATCGAGCGTAAAGACTTCGCATCGGATAAACCCGCGTTCGAAATCGCTGTGGATAACGCCGGCTCCTTGAGGAGCAGTGGCACCAACGGGAACCGTCCAAGCCCGCACCTCTTTTTCCCCAGCGGTGAAATAGCTCTGCAAGCCCAGCGTTTGATAAGTCTTGCGTGCTACGACTTGCAATGCGGGCTCTTCCAAGCCTACGGCAGCCAGCATTTCGCTACGATCGGGTTCGTCGAGTTCTGCGATTTCCGCTTCGAGCTTGGCACAGACCGGCACAACTTGAGCACCGACTTTCTCCGCATACTCGCGAATTTTGGTAACCCATTCGCCTTTGCCGTGCAGGTCGGTTTCATCCACATTAGCAATATAGAGAATCGGCTTGGCCGTCATCAAACCGTAACTTGAGATTGCCTTTTCTTCGGCTTCTTCGAGCTTCAGCTTTCTCAGGGGCTGATACTTGTTTAACTGCACCATGCACGCTTGAATGCCGTTTACTCTCAGCTTGGCTTCTTTATCACCACCCCGGGCAGCGCGTTCTGCTTTGGGGAGTGCATTCTCAAGCGTTTGGATATCCGAAAACATCAATTCCATTTCAATGGTTTCGATGTCAGCGAGCGGATCCACTTTGCCTCCCACGTGCGTTACGTCAGGGTCGTTAAAGCAGCGAACCACCTGCAGAATCGCATCGACTTCGCGAATGTGGCTCAAAAACTTGTTTCCAAGCCCTTGCCCTTCGCTGGCCCCTTTTACAATCCCGGCGATATCCACCAGCTTGAGCATGGCAGGTATCACCTTTTGCGGACCTACGAGCTTGGCAATTCGTTCCAAGCGATCGTCAGGCACACTGATGATCCCTTCATTGGGGTCAATCGTGCAGAATGGGTAGTTTGCGGCTTGAGCGGATTGAGAACCGGTCAACGCATTGAACAAAGTACTTTTGCCTACGTTAGGTAGGCCAACAATTCCAGCTTCCATTTTTCAGTCAGTTGTCCTAGCTTTCGTGTCGCAATAACGGGAATAATATAACGTCGCGAATGCTGCGAGAGTTAGTCAACAGCATAATGAGTCGGTCGATTCCGATCCCCAAGCCTCCAGCGGGTGGCATACCATAGCGTAGAGCGCGGACGAAGTCGGTGTCCATTTTGGCCATTGAATCTTCTTCTGCCATACCATCCAGCTGAGTCTTGAACAATTCTTCTTGCAGAATCGGATCATTCAGCTCGGTGTACGCATTGGCGAGTTCCATGCCATGGATGAACAGTTCGAACCGTTCTGCGATCTCAGGGTTGCCCGTCTTTCGTTTGGTCAACGGACAGATGCTGGCAGGGTAATCGATGACAAAGATTGGACCAATCAGAGAATCCTCGACCTTTTCTTCGAACACTTCGCTCTTGACGACATCAGGGTGTTTGCCGGCAGGATTGAGTCCCAGCTTTTGGGCCAATTTGGCGATGCCCTCGTTATCAGTGGCCTTGAGTCCGGTGTGCTCCTCGAACAAGTCGCTGTAGGTACGGCGTTGGAACGGAGGCGTGAAATCGATATCCAAATCGCCCCACTTCAGTTGATATCCTTGGCCGGTCGCTTGGATCGCTTCGCAGATGATTTGCTGCGTCAAATCCATCATCGTCTCGTAGTTAGCATAAGCCCAATAGAGTTCGATCATCGTGAACTCAGGATTGTGCTTTGGACTAATCCCTTCGTTACGATATACGCGTCCCATTTCGTAAACGCGTTCGATCCCGCCGACCATCAATCGCTTGAGGTGCAACTCGAGGGCGATACGCAAATAGAGCTTCATATCCAACGCGTTGTGGTGCGTTACGAACGGACGAGCCGCAGCACCGCCAGCGATGGTATGTAGCGTCGGCCCTTCGACTTCTACAAACTGATGCTTGGAAAGTGTCGATCGAATCGAATGGATGATCTTGGTTCGATTCAAAAACGTATGAAGCGAATCGGTATTGTATGTCAAATCCACATAGCGCATGCGTTGTCGCA
>CAIXME010000036.1 GCA_903920425.1 uncultured Pirellula sp.
AAAAAGCAGACCAGACCAACTCGCCTACTCATTGCGATCGAGCTCCATCCATCGCAGCCTATCCGGCGAGCTCTTTGGAATGCACATTGGCGTATCGATCGTCGAAGTCCTGACCGCGGTTTCTCTCATCATGAGCTCGATGTTTTTGATCGGGGTTTTGACAGGCACATGGCGGTGGGGGATGTGGATGGATCTGTTTTTGTTTCCGCTGATCGTTTGGTGCACTGCAATTTGGGGAACGATCATTCGCTTTTTGCTGTACATGAACTCGAGGATTCGAACCGAAGGATGGGAGATCGAATTGAGACTCAAAGCGGAAGCGCAACGAATGGAGGCCAAATCATGAGCCTCGCCTACCGTGTTTTGCAATGGATCGCGCGCACCACGCCGATCATCCTCGTCTTGTTGTTTATCGCTGATCGATCAATCGCTCAGCAGGACACGCTCGCGGAAACAACCACGTCGACCAGCGACAGCCAGCTACTGAATCGCTCGACGCATTCGGTTTGGTACGATGCACAAAAGAACGAAATCAATCCTACTTCGACCTTACCAAGAAACATCGATGCGTCGGACCGCCATACTTCGATCGCATCCCCTAAAAACACGGCGATCAACACAGGTTCCGGGGCAAATTGGTTATCCGATTTTTTTTCGTACTTGTTCCGAGGCTGGCAATCCATCTTGGTGATCTGCTTGCTGATGCTCCTCGCAATTGTTATTTTCGCCTTACTCAGCAAGAACAACTACATATCGACTCCCTTCCCATCTAAACAACGCACGCGCGAAAAGACCAACCCGATCACCATTCGAGACTTACCGTTCGAGTTGGAGCAAACACAACTCGGACTGCTCGCACAAGCGGAACAGTATCGCAACGCGGGAGACTATTCTAAAGCCATTATCTATCTGTTCAGCCATGTGCTTGTTGAATTGGACGGAGCGCGTTGCATACGACTCGAACGAGGCAAGACCAACCGGACTTATGTACGTGAGTTAGGCTCTCGCCACAATTTGGTGGGCTTTACGAAACAGCTGGTGGGCGTTTTCGAATACGTCTTTTTCGGAAAGAACCGATTGAATCAGGATACGTTTGAGTCCATCTGGAAACAGATCCCCGAGTTTGAAACCAATTTGGAGTTGATTGCGGGTAAGCAAAAGCCCAATGCATCAGCGGCATCCGCCCGAGCTTCATCATGAACAGCAATTCCTATTTTTCTATTGCATGGTGGGCCGTGTGCATCGCGTTCTTTTGCGGCTGCCGTAGCTCCCTGCATCATGAATACGGTGAGAGCGAGGGATACGAAGCGAGACAAAGCCCAGCGGCATTTTCGGTCTTTCGCAATTTGTGCGAATCCCAAGGTAGGAGCACAACCACGTTGCGTTCCTTTTCTCCAAAGGCCAAGACCAAGCTGCAATCGATCGTCTGGACTCCCGACTCGTTTCCAACTCATCTCCCTGCCACGTATAACTGGATCGATGATTGGCTGTCTCAGGGGGACAGAACTCTGGTATATGTGGGGCGCGATTTTTCTCCCATGGACGAATACTGGGCACTGTGCAAAGAAAAGCTTTCTCAACAAGAGATCAATGGTTCCCAGATGATCTTCGCCAAAGAACAACAGGCTCTCGAGCAAAGCGACTTGGACCGCATGCGTTCGACCGTTCGAAAGCAAGTGGCAACGCCATGGTGCTTGTTCGATAACACGGGCGCGGAACATACACGGATCACGCAATTCGATGGCCCCTGGTCCAACGATGTCGAACCTGATCAGACACGTGTCTTTCTACGCAGCTTTCCCATTCCCTATCAAGCAGACCCGATCAAAAACACAAAGAAACGCTTTGATACGAAAAGCCTCGATGCACCACCGACTGCGAGCAATCAAGATGTGCCTCGTTTCAAATGGCAAGTCACCGACCAACACATGCTCGACATTATCAACTCTCTATCCGAAGAGGATTTGCCCGAGTTCGAAATCTTACTGGAATCGAGCGATGGGCGCCCTCTCGTTGCGGAGCTGACCCGCATCCGATGGGGACAATCACGAATCCTGTTAGTCACCAATGGCTCGTTGCTATCCAACGTCTCTATGATCCATAAAGGCAACCGGGAGATTGCAAAGCGACTTGTCGACAGCCTCCCAAAAGACAAACTTGCTTTCCTAACCGGAAAATTCGATCCACCCATCCGGACCAGCGATCAAACCGATCGGCAGAAGGGCTTCGAAATGCTCACCATTTGGCCGCTGAATGTCATCACGTTGCACGTCGTTTTTCTTGGCATGCTGATCCTGCTGGCCGTATTCCCCATTTTTGGACGCCCGAAACAATTGCCGCAAAAATCGACGCGAGATTTCGGCCAGCACGTGGAAGCGATGGGTGGATTGCTCTACAAATCGCAAGATCGATTCTACGCTCTTTCAACCATCGCGGATTACTTCCGACACGTCAAAAAGGACACGACGTCGCCGTGGGCCAACGTGGAGCAGGGCAGCCAAAGTGAAGCCCAATCTCCGTTCGGCGGCTCCAAGTAGTTGTCCGACGGAGGTTTCCTGCGGCTAACCCGATACGAAATGCTGGCAAAGCGAAGTGCAATGGACGAGGGTTTGAGCTAGAATCGGAGCATCACCTTTTCTTGCTACGATTTGCGGCGAATCCTCCCCACCTACCCTACCTTCCCTCGCTACGTTTTATAGTCATGTCGTCTATTCCATGGTCTGTCGCTGAAGATTCTCTCGATGTCAATTTTAGCGTCCCTCAACTGTTGCGACTTCGGTGTACACGCGACTGTTTCGCAGAGGACTGGGATCAAGTACAGCCATTGCTCAAAACGGACTCGAGCAAGGCCCGAATCCAGGTTTGGATCGACAAAAGTGTTGTCGAAAGCAATCCTGTAGTCCTCACCAATCTATCTCGAAGGATCGCAGAATCGGATCAAGCCATCGAGCTTGTCGCGCCGATCGCGCAGGTGGACGGCGGAGAGCAAATCAAGAATGATGCCGAAGCCATCGAGACGATCTTTCGCGCCATCGATCGCGACGGACTCGATCGTCGCAGCTACATTCTGGTCATTGGAGGAGGCGCAGTACTCGATGCCGTCGGTTATGCTGCGGCCATCGCGCACCGCGGTATTCGACTGATTCGATTCCCAACCACCACGCTTGGTCAAGCCGATTCAGGAGTGGGAGTCAAAAACGCCATCAATGCTTATGGTAAGAAAAACTGGAAGGGTACGTTTTCCGTGCCCTGGGCTGTGGTCAACGATCAATCCTTGATCGCCAACTTGCCCGACCGCGACTTCCGTGCGGGGTTTTCAGAAGCCGTCAAGGTTTCTCTGCTGAAAAGCCCGTCAGCATTTCGCTTTCTATGCGAACGAGCGACCGCTATCGCCAACAGGGATTGGAATGCCGTTTTGCCGGCGATTCGATCGAGCGTGCTGATGCACTTGCACCATATCACTCACGGCGGCGACCCCTTTGAAATGCAAGAAGCACGGCCGCTTGATTTTGGACATTGGTCTGCACACAAACTCGAACACCTGACGAATTTTCGTTTACGGCATGGTGAAGCGGTATCGATCGGCGTCGCGTTGGATACCGTATACTCGCACTTAGTGCATGGTCTAGATCGTGCGGACGTGCTACGCACTCTTCAGGTTCTACGCGACTTGGGGCTACCGATTTTTGATGCAGCATTAGATACGCGTGCCATATTTGATGGTTTGGAAGAGTTCCGACAGCATCTTGGTGGTCGATTAACGGTTACCATGTTGCGATCTGTAGGCCACAGCATCAACGTCCACGAAATCGATGAGACAGCAATGAAGGAAGCCATCGCCATGATACGAGAACAGAGTTTGGCAAAAACCAATGACTAATTCGACCTTGGAATCCGAAGTTCAGGAAACGGAACGAACTGGTTTTTATCTAGTTCGCGTCGGTTCGCAGCGCGACATCATCCCGATCCACGTCGGCACCGTTGTTTTGGAACGGGGCGAAGATGTAATTTGCAGGACGGCCCGCGGCGTCGAGATGGGACATGTCTTGGCTAGAACGCCAAGCGATCATATTGACAGCCCAAGCGTCGGAACGTTGATCCGTCGCTCGCGTCCTGAAGACCAGTTGCTTTGGAAACAGTTGATCGCACTAAGTCTCGATGCCAGCAATGCCTGCCAAACGTTCTTGACCGAGAGAGGCATTGGCGACGTATTGATCGAGGTAGAACCTCTGATCGACGGTCGTACGCTTTACTTTCATTTTCTCGGTGATCCTTCGCCGGAAACCGAATCCCACGTTCAAACGCTGTCTGAACTTTATCAAACTCAGGTATCGCAATCGCGATTTGCAAAGTTGCTAGAACACGGTTGCGGACCTGGGTGTGGCACCAAGGAAAAGTCAGGCTGCAGCACTGGTGGATGCGCCGTCTGCGCGATCGCTGGTGGGTGCACCAGCGAAGCAAAGAAGTAATCGATCTCTACGAAGCACTCAGCAATACGGCTTCGATGCATAAGCCTGGTCCAAAGGCCAGCAAGACACACGATCGCGCATCGGGTCTTTCCGAGGCGAGACGTTCCAGTATGAACAATACGGTCGGTGAAGACATGTTGCCGTGTTCAGCCAAGATTGATTGGGACGGAACAAGCTGAACTGGATCAAGCCCCAGAGAAGTTCCTACGGCTTGAATGATCCGAGGCCCGCCCGGATGGATGGCCCATGCATCGACATCCTGGATAGCCAATCCATGCTCACCCAACCAAGCCTTTAACTCAGCCTCCAAATGCTGTTCAATATGACCTGGTACCTGCGGATCGAGGCTCATTTGAAAACCATGGTTCCCTATAGTCCAACTCATTAGGTCGGTGGTTTCAGGAATCCATTTGGATAACGTCGATCCGATTCTCCAGTCTGCTACGCCGGCAACTTCAGCACCTTCCGCTACCAACATGGGATCCGCTTCGACGGGTTCGCAGACGCGGCTCTGCCAGTTTGCCCCTGCGATAACAAGGCTTGCCGCTCCGTCAGCAAAGAGCGCATTTGCAACCAATTGCTGAGCATCGTCGGTGTACTGTTGGTGCAAACTGCATAGCTCAACGGCACCGAGCAGGACGATGGCGTTGGCGTCCGCATCGACTATCGATTTAGCAACACGGATCGCGTTGAGCGCACCGTGGCAGCCCATAAACCCAACGTGCGTCCGCTGAATATTGGAATTCAGGCCCAGCGATTGGATCAATGCAATATCGACACCTGGAGCAAAGAAGCCAGTGCACGACACCGTGACCAAATGCGTGAATTTAGTAGCTTCGATTTTAGATTGCGAGATTGCGTGATCACACGCTCGTTCCAACAAGGGCCCTGCGTTGTCTGAGTAGACTCGCAGGCGCTCCGCTGTGGTTGGACCAAAGGGTGCCGACTCGCTGGCTGGCGAGTAGAAAGACTGGCGCTCCGAAGTGTCGATCGACTCGGGCCCGAGCAATACGCTGCCACGTCGCTGCACACCCGATTTACGGTACAGGGCAGGCAACGCATCATGCCATCGATTTGATAGTTTGAGCGCCTGAGCGACCAACGCCGCGTCAGTCTGAGCAATGGAATGCGCCGGGGTAGCCGTTGCCAGCCCAAGAATACTTGCGGCCTTTGTCTGCGTTGGGGAAACACGGGGAGCTGTTGAGATACTCATTGAGTCGACTTTCGAATGATAGTGGCACGGAGCGGCGGGATCCAATTGCAAGCTTGCAATACCCAAGCCGCACTGTGCGGTTGCCGAATTCTGTTTGCGATCCAACGGCAAGTGCGTTGGTGGTGGATG
>CAIXME010000037.1 GCA_903920425.1 uncultured Pirellula sp.
CCTAGTGGCTGTTTGGTATCCCTCCTGTGACTAGGATCCTGTGTCTTGTTGTCTCAGGTATGGAGCCAATCGTGCGGTCCGCAGACGGACCTAACAGCCATACATTTCCACGGCCTCGGGCTCAGATCTTCGGTCCCAACGGTGCTGAGTACGTTCGGTCTTGAACCCCGTATTGGGTGGTTCGAGTTTGCCATGTCTGTAATCCTGTTTAGAGCTTGGACGCGCTCATCCATGCCCGCATCCAATTCACAAAGCGAGCGTAAACTCTGCCCGATTGGCGAAGTTGTTGCTTTGGTCGCTGCACTTTTCTCGTAATGCACTGAATCGATCGCCCTTAAAGGTAAATCGCACTTAGTTGCTGGGCATTTATCGGGTAACAAGAAATTGTTTTCTAAAAACAACCAATTCGTTTGGCCCCAAAACCTCGATAAACATCGACTGACCAACTAGTTCCGATGGGATGTTGATTTTTGCTTCCAGGTAAAACTGGTATCCACCTGGTACGTTTTTCATTTCCGTAGGTTTGTCCAGTCGCAAGAAGGTGGTAACTCCGTTTGCCAAGTTTTGAGAGCACATCCGAATGGACGTTTTTTGGGAGAAATCGAACGCCCGGTCGTCTCCTTTATAAAGCAATGCGAAGTGTTGATCACCGGTATGAACGTACCATGTCGTGTCTACCTTTCTCTCACCGCCAAACTCGACAGCAATCGGATCTAGGCCCTCGCAAAGCTGAAAGTCCACTGGGGATTCATCACCACGAAAACACCCACTGGACGAAAGCAATAATGCGATGCCACACAAAATGAGTATTCTTGGTAAAGCAGTATGGTTTCCAGACATAGCAGTCGCATTGGTTAATGCCGTTAAAATGACCAGTTAAAGCTAGACAGCCTAGGCGTCAGTTGGGCTAATGATGGTTAGTGTACTTGGATTTGATCCACGGGGATTGTCGGGACGTCGATTGCGATTGTGTCGTTAATGAGCTTGTGCGACCGATCTCGGGTGCAGTTGTTTGCTTTCTCTATTTCGCCAGGTGCTGCAAGACGCCGCAGTGTTGCTAAAACGAATCTGGTTGGGATTTCAGTTCGTGATGAACTGCTAACACTGATGCCATCCAACAGCCAACAAAGGAATCAATTTCCTTTGGTGGTATAACTCCGATATGAAACGCTTGTCCACCCACACTAGGGCGGTAAAACGGTTGGATTTTTATCCACAATGATCCATTTGGCTTTCTCCCCCTCAAAAGTCTGGGTGTATTCACGCGTCAATTTTCGTCGAATACGGCCATTCCTTCCTGCCCCAGACTCGATGACGATTATTCGATTCTGACCTGTAGACTGAATGCGATCAAAAGTGACGTTTCCTTTCCGTGCAGCAAGACGACATAGAAATGAAAGTAGATCTTCGTCGGCTTGAGAAATCGAAGTAGGATCAGGCTGAGCGACACACGAAATCACATGGACGATGTCGTTTTCAAAGCAACCTTCATTCAATTGCAATATCCAATTGCACTCACTGAGGTGGGCCTGAATCAAACGCTGAAACACCTCGTTTGAAGCAAGTGTTTTCTTTGCATTTCTCTCAATGTACGCAAACTCAGGCATCTCACTTATAATCGTTCTTGATTCAAAAACATGCTTTAGCATTTCCTTGTTCTGTCTTAGTATGGACTCGTTGTTTGCCGTTGGCTCTTGTGGCTCTTGGCCGAAAACAAAGGCTCCAAAGACTAGCGTGAATACCGTCGCCGTGGTTGTTTTGCACTTCATTGTTCTACTTCGGAGGAAGCTCTGGTTATGAAGGTGAAACGGAATAGTTTGGTACAGTATACGAAATGCTGTACTTTCCACGAGGTGACCACAGGGCTACACCCTCGTCTTTACTCAAATCTTGAAGAGGCTTTCGTACTCATACTCGTACTCAATGAAATGGTACTCGTACTCGTACTCGATTGTCTATCCGCTCGAGTACGCGTACGAGTACTGCCCTTCGGGCGGAGTACGAGTACGAAAACCCATTCGAATTTGAATGTGATGTTCCAAGACTTAGGTAATGATGAAGCTATAAACCCAAAGAGCGGCTTTGTACGCCCCCAGTCGGCTTGTCCGACTGGAGCGCGAGGCTAGCAGGCTAGATTGAAAATCCCGAGCCTTGCGAGGAGGCTCCCAGACGGGCTTGCCCCGTCTGAAGCCACAG
>CAIXME010000038.1 GCA_903920425.1 uncultured Pirellula sp.
ACCGATACTGGCCAAAGCGGCTGCATTCAGGGAGCAGCTTGCGAAATCGGAGCCCACCCATATCGATTCGGTGGTCCGGTTCGCATCCCTGGCGTACCGAAGACCACTTCAAAAGGCTGAAGCCACAGAGATACAACAGCTATACCATCGACTTCGTTCGCAGGAACTGAGTCACGAAGATGCGATTCGATTACTGTACGCTCGCGTTTTGGTTGCACCCTCGTTCTTGTATCGAGCGGAGGTGCCAGGGCCTGGTCGGGATGCGGTACCGGTTTCAGCGACCGAACTTGCAAGCCGATTAAGCTATTTCCTGTGGTCTTCCGCACCGGATAGCGAATTGCGTCGACTGGCAGACGAAGGCACATTGCTGGACGAAGAGGTGTTGAAGCAGCAGGTTGTGCGAATGTTGCAGGATCCAAAGTCGCGACGACTGGCTACCGAATTTGCATGCCAGTGGTTGCATATTTACGAATTTGACAGCCTGGATGAAAAAAGCGAAACGCATTTTCCAACCTTTGCATCATTGCGTTCCGACATGTACGAAGAATCGATACAGGTGTTCAAAAATCATTTCCAGATGGACCGCCCATTCATGGAACTGTTCGATTCGGATTATACCTTTCTGAATGACCGCTTGGCCAAGCATTATGGTATCGACGGTGTCGACGGCTCGCATTGGCGTCGGGTAGACGGCGTTCGCGTTCATCATCGCGGAGGAGTATTGGGCATGGCATCGACGCTGTCCAAGCAATCGGGTGCCTCGCGTACTAGTCCGATCTTGCGAGGCAACTGGCTGAGTGAAATCGTGCTCGGAGAACGATTGCCACGTCCGCCGAAAAATGTTCCGCAGTTAACCGAAACGGCCCCGCAAGGGATGACCGAGCGGCAAATGATCGAGCGGCACAGTTCCGATCCTGCGTGCAGCAAGTGCCATGCAAGGATTGACCCGTTCGGATATGCCTTGGAATCGTTCGACGCGATCGGTCGCTATCGAGAATCGGATGCGAATGGATTACCAATCGACACGAAAACCCAATTGCTGGATACAACGCAATTGAGCGGTGTCGAGGATTTACGAAAGTATCTGACGCACAATCGACGGTCTGCGGTCGCAAGGCAATTTTGTCGCAAGCTCGTCGGCTATGCGCTAGGTCGTTCCGTACAACTTTCGGATGAGCAGTTGCTTCGGGAGTTAACCGAATCCGCTGTTCAGGATGACACGGGATTATATCGCATTGTGCAGCAAATCGTTACCAGCAAACAGTTCAGGGAAATTCGAGGAACCAATCATGATTGATCCACAGACACACACTTTTTCTCGTCGAACCATGCTGCGCGGGATCGGCGTGTCCATGGCATTACCATGGCTTGAATCGCTACGCGTTTGGGGCGATGTTCATGGCAGTGCAGCTAGCAGCGAAGCACCAACTCGCTTGGCTATCCTCTTTTCGGGAAATGGATTTCATTCAACGGAATGGTGGGCCAAAGGATCGGGCAAGGACATGGAGCTTGGCAAAGTACTCATGCCCTTGGCCGACTTGAAAGAGAAAATGCTCTTCATCAAGGGGCTATACAACGCGGAAGCCTTGAAGGGCAACATCCATAGTTCGCAGACGGGTAATCTCCTTTCCGGTGCACCGTTGGCATCTGGCGGTGACATTCGTTCGGGTATCAGTGTTGATCAGTGGTTAGCGCAGACGTATGGTCGCTCTACCAAAGTGCCGAGTTTGGTTCTGGGATGTGAAAAGTCCAATCCCTCGGTGCACAAGAACTATTCCATGATTTACAGCTCCCACATTTCCTGGAGTTCGCCGACCACGCCGACCCCGTTGGAAATCTACCCATCCCTCGCGTTCGATCGACTCTTCAAAGACGACGTTCAAAAGGGGGACAAGAGCGTCTTGGATGCCGTGCTTTCGGATGCATCGGATCTGCGTCGAAACATCAGCGTCTCCGATCAACGCAAATTGGATGAGTATCTTGAAAGTGTCCGCGATGTGGAGCAGCGAATTGAGCAGGCTGGAATGCGTGGAGAATTGCAGGGCTGGAGGCCGACACTTGCCAAGCCGAATATTCCGCGCCCTGCGGATGGGATACCTCAGGATATCGCAGACCACATGCGATTGATGTGCGACATTCTCGTGCTTGGATTTCAGACCGATACGACGCGCATTAGTACTCTCAAATTGAACAACGACCACTCGTCGCTTCGATTCCCGAACTTGGGTGTCGACTACATGATCCATCACTTGCTTTCCCACTCGGATACCGCCGATTGGTTGAAGGTGAATCAGTTCTTTGTAAAGCAGCTCGCATACATTGCGACGAAACTCGACGCGATCCAAGAGGGAGAGCGGACGGCTTTGGATAACTCGATGCTCATGTATTGCTCTAGTATGATGACAGGCAGTCACGATGCGACGCAGTTACCTGTCGTCATGGTTGGCGGCGGCGGTGGCAAGATCCAGACAGGACGGGTCTTGGACTATCGCGATAATCCCAACCGTCAGATGTGCCGACTCTACATGAGCATGATGGACAAGATGGGTGTGCATCTCGATGCATTCGGTGATGCTGGTGCAGCTCTGGACGATGTTTGATCGGCCGTGCCACTAGGCGCCACTAGGCACGGGAGATAACAGCGAGGTCGGCGGCCCATGCTTCGATGAGCGATGCTGGGCTGACCATGCGATCGAGATGTTCGCGTGCTTCGAGGCATCGCTTGATCGCGGCAATGAAAGCGTCCGATCCCAGGGTCTGCCAATGCGGTGGTAGCTCTTTCCCTTCCGAAGACCCATGCTGCTCGTGCGGTAGGCTTGCCTGCATGGCACCTCGATAGAACTGCAAAGCAAAGTCGAGGATTATCTTGAGTCGTTCACGCCGCGGTTGCGAGTCCGAACCCACCGATTCCATGTTCCCTTGGACCGCTTTGGCGAGTTTCGTAAAGTCCAGAGGACGCTGAACGAGTTGTCCGAATAGTTCCTGCCGAAAGGACTTGAGGTCTTCGTCCACCCAGTGTGCGACCGTGGCGATCGAGCCATTTGCGTGGGCTGCAACCGTTCTCGCTTCGTCTTCGCTTTCCGCAAAACCGAGTCGCAGGACCAGTTGCGATAGATGTTCGGCCGTCAGCGGTTGGAACCGAGCCAATTGGCATCGAGATCGAATCGTTGGCAATTGCCGTTGAACGCTCGTGCTGATCAGAAAAATCAAAGAACCTGGAGGTGGCTCTTCCAGAGTCTTGAGCAGAGCATTGGCTCCTTCTTCGGCGATCGTATCCGCATCATCGATGATGGCGATTTTTCGGCGTCCTGAGTAGGGCTTCATTCTCAACTCGTAGCAAAGCCCCGATCGCATGCGCGTCTCCTTTTCGCCAACGAGCTGGTCCATAATCAGGCCCGTTTTGTCGGGAAGGCGTGCGATCTCGATCAAATCTGGATGCGAGCTAGCTTCGATTTGGGCACAGGCTTCGCAACGGCAACAGGGAGAAAAGTCCGAAGGGTCCGATCCGGTGCAGAGCATTGTTTTGGCAAGCAGCCTTGCAAATGTCCGCTTGCCTATGCCGTCTGGGCCGACCATCAAGAAAGTGCTGGCAAGCCTGTTGTGGCGAATTGCATTGCGAAACCAGGTTCGTTGCCGTTCGTGTCCGAGATAGCTATTCCAATCCACTTGAGGCACCGGGTTCAAAGATGGGGGGCAGCTTCAATCGTAGGCTTTTGATGGTGAGCCAACCGATCGAATCGGATTGCACCTGTTTGCGCTTTTGGTCTGCCGAGAGCAACTTTGCAATCGCTGGGTCGTCAAAATCAGAAAGGTTCCACGTGTTGCCGAGCGAGCGTGCGATTTGATTCTCGAATTCGGTCGACGCTTCCGATTGGTGATCGAATTGGCTGGTCGCTTCGAATCTTTTCTTTAACTCGCTCCAGGGATTGTCTGCAGCGAGTTTACCATCTGGCTTTTCTATTGAAGACGCGGCGCTATCGTAACGGGCTCGCAATTTTTGGGATGCCTTTGGCCACAGCGACCTCACCTCTTCTAGGTGAGACATGATCGTCTGGAATCGCAAGCCAACAGCGAACATCAGCGCGCACAGGATGACAAGAACTACGACAAATGGCAGGACAAAAAGTTTTCCTTGGATACCTCGAGGTCCCGTGTTTGGCATATGGTTCTTGTATTCTCTAGTCAGAGGTTACGCTGTTTTGCCGCCGTGGATTTTGTACTTTTCGAGTTGAGTGGTTTCTTCTACAACGCTACTTCCATCCGGTGTTTCGTCGGATTTCACGTTGAACCAATCTTCGTTGAATTTGACGAAACCTGCTTCGCCCCTTGCTCCACGCTTCATGGCCACATTGGTGGTCAGAGCGATGACGGCATCGGCCATGGCAACCTCAGGATAGCACTTGGGGCGGTTGGCTGGGTCTGGATTGCGAATGCAGTAGGCCCAGTGTTCGATTTCTTCGGTGTAGCCCTTGCTCGGTGGTCCACCCGAGGCTGCTGCTTTCGCGACTGGGGCCGAGGTGCCGCCACTGGATTGCGTATCCAAAGCATAGCCACCTTTGTTTGCCTTTACGCCAACAGCAGCTGCGGTATCGGACCCTGCATAGAGGTAAACGTCTGTTTCCTTTTCGATGATCATGGTCCCCTTGGAGCCCATTACCACTTCGCCGTATCCGCCGTAGCCGTTCCCGTTGATCGACGAGTAGGTAACGACAATCTTCTTGTTGGGGTCATCGCTATAGCTTGGGATCTTCTTGACGCCAGGAATCTTGTAGCCCGCGTCGAACTTTTCGCTGTAGTCGGGACCAGGGAATTCAAACGAGCAATAGACGTGGTCGTCTGCATCGCGGTCATTCGGGAATATGTGTCGGCCACCAACGGCATGCACGGTGAGCGGATGGGCTTTCTTGCCATCAGATCGCAATGCGCTGCAGAAAATGGTAGCAGCATCGAGTTGATGGCTACCGAGCTCTGCCATCAAACCAGCACCCGTACGATCAAAAATTCGCCATCGCACGAGTTCTTCCATCGCGGTTCGCGTCTTGTCCCCCATCAATCGCTCGACGTAGCCGTACTTCGCAGCATCGATATCTTTGTCCAGCATCCAAGCTTCCCACTGTGCGACCGATCGCTTGAGCAGATCGATTTCTGCAGGGCTGGTGGCTTCGGCGAGGGACTTCTTGAATCCTTCCAGGGCGTTCTCGACCGCGAGCTTTCCGTCATTGCCAGGAACGCCTGGCAATGGTGGTTGCCACGAGTCTTTACCTGGCAAGTTACCGCGGTGCCATTGAGCGCGAATGTGGTGCAATTGACCGATCATGCCCCATTTCAGCATGTGAACGGCATTGTCATACAAAACGCTGTAGTGCCGTTGGTGGCCGGTTGCCAAATGGATCGGATGCCCGTTCTTGTCTGTTTTCATTCCAGCGACGCGAGCCATGACCTTGCATTGAGCAATGTTGTGGGCCATGAGCTTTTCTGTCAGCACGTGCTTGCCTCGCATCATCGCTTGAACAGCGATCGGAGCATGCAAATGCAATGGGAGAGCGATGATCACTGCCTCGATCGAGTCGTCATCCAGCAACGCTTCGATGCCTCCGTTGGTCGAATCGTAGACCTTGATGTTCTTTTTCGCTTCCGCTTCGCTCGAATACTTGTACTGCTTGATCAAACCTGGGCGAAGAACACTCACCGTTGGCGAAGAGCAATCGCCATGAAATGCGCGGTGGATGTTGAGTGGGCGAATGTCTGCGATCGCTACCACTTGCACGTAGTCTGGCGAGCAACCACCGATCAAGATGTTCCCTTCGTCCCCCGTGCCGATAACACCGATGCGTACGGGATCAGCTACTTTTTGGTAGCCGAAGTACATAGCGCCAAGGCCACCGCCGGAAACAGCACCGGCACCGACCACTCCTTGCATGAATTCGCGGCGCGTGAAGCCGACGGCTTCGTAGAAGTTGTTCTGTCCGACTAATCGTTCTTCAGCTGAAAGTTGATTCATTTAAAATTCCTATCGTGATCGGATAGTTAAGTTTTTTGTGGGAAGTTTTGAGGGAGGTGTTCGACGCTGACTGGGACTCTATACGTCGCGAGGCCTTTTCACCAAATCTTTTCGGTTGCGATTCCAGAAACTCCAGGGCAAGAAATCGAGCCCTGCATACCGTCCTGCATCTGCAAACGCCAAAAAGAAACAGCCTGCCATCTCGATTGCT
>CAIXME010000039.1 GCA_903920425.1 uncultured Pirellula sp.
AGGGAACTTGCCACCAGGTTGCGTCGCGACGTGTAACCAGTTAGGCTAGTCTATCCTGCCCTTCCCGTCCGAGCCGATGCGCTCGCCCCTCCCCAAGTCGAACAAGGCTGTTGGATGTCCCTCTCTCACGTCAGCCGTATTGCCCAAATGCGAGCCGCATTTTGTCCCTGGAGCATTGTGAGCTTGTGTCTTGTCGCAATCATGTCAACAGGCCAATGTGCTGACTTTGAATCGACGGCAGGGAGTGTTTTGTCCAAACGCTGTATTGAATGTCACAATCGATTGGAGGCGAGCGGCGATTTGGATTTGACCCGAGGTGATCGAATATTGGTTGGTGGCGATTCAGGTGCAGCGATCGTCCCCGGCCGTTCAGGTAATAGCTTGCTGATGGAGCGAGTGGTTGCAGGCGAAATGCCTCCCGAAAAGAATGGCAAATCGCAAGCGTTGACGGCAGAGGAAATCCAATCACTGCGAGACTGGGTAGACCAAGGAGCGGAATGGCCCCAAGGCCGGGTGCTCGATCTTTATGATCGCACCTCGGAAGTGCGTGCCGGTCGGGATTGGTGGTCCCTGCAACCTGTCCAAGCTCCCGAGATTCCGAAAGATGGCGAGACGAAACTCAACAATCCAATCGACGCCTTCGTTCGAGCCAAGCTGAGAGACAATGGACTATCCCCTGCTCACACTGCTGATAAACGCACGCTGATTCGCCGAGTTTACTATGACTTGATCGGATTGCCTCCAACCGCCGACGACATCGACGCCTTTGTATCCTCCGACATGCCAGACGCATACGAAGCGATCGTGGATCGTTTGCTGGCATCACCTCAATATGGAGAGCGATGGGCAAGGCATTGGCTGGATGTCGTTCGCTACGCAGATACCAATGGCTACGAACGGGACGCGGAAAAGCCGAACGCGTGGCGGTACCGCGACTGGGTTGTCCGAGCATTCAATGAGGACATGCCCTACGATCGGTTTGTGCAAGAACAACTCTCGGGTGACGAGTTACCTGATCGGACAGAATCCACGGTAATTGCAACAGGCTTTATTCGCCTTGGGACTTGGGATGACGAACCGAACGATGTTGCAGAATACCAGTACGAGCGACTCGAAGACATGGTGCACGCCACGTCGACAGCCTTTCTTGGTTTGACGGTCAAGTGTGCTCGGTGCCATGATCACAAATTCGATCCTATCTATCAGTCCGACTATTATAGGATCGGTGCAGCGTTCTGGCCCGGGCCGGTTGCGCACCGCGATCGAACGTTCAACGGCGGTCCGACACCGGACGAGCTTGGCTTTGACGTTCTAGGCTGGACAGATATCGCCAGCTCGCCAGCCCCGCTCTTTTCACTAAAGAAGGGGGATATCCACCGCCCCATCCAAGCTGTCGAAGCAGGGCCTCTGAGCGCTATCGTTGCATTGGACCAACCGTTTGAACCTGCACCTGCCCAGTCAAAAACTACAGGTCGTAGGCTGCAGCTGGCGCAATGGATAACGCACCCAAACAACCCCTTGACTACGCGGGTCATCGTCAATCGACTATGGCAGCATCACTTTGGACAAGGACTCGTGAGCTCCTCCGACAATTTTGGATTCAACGGCAAGCCACCAACGCATCCTGAATTATTGGATTGGCTTGCCAACGATCTGGTAGTGGGACAATGGAAATTAAAACGACTACAAAAGCTGATGGTTACCAGCGAAACCTACATGCAATCGTCCAATCATCCGAATCTAGTCGATTACGATAAAATCGACGCTTCCAATGATTTTCTTTGGCGAGCGAATCGACAACGACTGGATGCCGAAGCCCTTCGTGACTCAATCCTCTTTGCGAGTGGCAAGCTCGATCTGCGGTTGGGAGGCCCCAGCTTCCGTGCTGCGATCAACAGCGAAGCACTGGAGGGTCTTTCGATGAAAGGGGGCGCATACCAAGCATCCCCCGCTTCGGAGACCTCACGTCGCAGTTTGTACCTCTATAACAAGCGGGGTTTGATGGTACCGATGATGACCACGTTCGATATCTGCGACAGCACGATGCCAACGGGACGTCGCGATTCGACGATTGTCGCCCCCCAGGCGCTTGCGATGCTGAACAACGACTGGGTACACGAACAAAGTCGACTGTTGGCGGCTCGCGTCGTAGCAACGTCAGCATCTACCGACGAACGCATCGCTCAAGCATGGCGTTTTGTTCTCGGTAGATCGCCTAGGCAAGCAGAGTTGGATGCTGCACGCGAGCATGTTACCAAGCAGCAAAATACCCAGGCTGCATCGAGGGGCGATTCGGAACAACTTGGCTGGATCTCCCTATGCCATGTCCTACTCAACACCAATGAATTCATATACGTTGACTAACTATGCGAAACGATCATAAAAGGTTTCCGTGCGGCAATTCACGCCGAGAATTCATCTGGGAAATGGGAGCAGGCTTTGCCGGCCTCGCTTTGAGCAGCTTGCTCGACGCTGACGGATTTTTTGGCCGTCATGCGTCCGCGGCGGAGGGTGCGATCCCAAATCCTTTAGCACCCAAACAGCCGCATTTGCCGACCAAGGTAAAGAGCGTAATATTCCTGTTGATGAATGGTGGACCAAGCCAGGTCGACACCTTCGACCCAAAACCAGCCTTGGAAAAGTACGCAGGCCAACCGCTCCCGCAGGACAAGCAGTTCATCAACTCGGGTGGTCGCGCTGTCGGATTGTTGACCCCTGCAGTTCGCCCATTTCAGCCCGGTGGTGAAAGCGGTTTGCCGATCTCCGACTTCTTCCCAAACATACGCAAGCACGCAGACAAGCTTGCGGTGATTCGATCGTGTTATACCGATACGCACGCGCATGGTTCCGCTCTGGTTCAAATGAATACAGGAAAACCCATCATCGGGCGGCCATCGATCGGCAGTTGGGCAGTTTACGGCCTAGGCAGCGAAAATCAAAACCTACCAGGTTACGTAGTGATGCTTGATAAACGCGGTGGCCCCATTGGTGGACAACCCAATTGGTCCAGCGGGTTCATGCCCGCATCGTACCAAGGAACTTTGTTCAGACCCGTCGGCAATCCCATCCTCGATCTCGTTGGGCCCGATTATGTCACAACGCATTCGCAACGAGAACAGTTAGACTTGTTAGCAAAGCTCAACGAAGTCCACCAAAGCGAACGGCCAGGCGCGATGGAACTGGCTGCCCGGTCAGCCAGCTATGAGCTTGCGTACCGCATGCAGGCCGAAGCTCCAGAGGCCGTTGATTTGACGAACGAATCTGCAGCAACCCACGAAGCCTATGGACTAAACGGCCCACTCACCGCCGAGTTTGGACGCAACTGCCTGATCGCCCGACGCTTGGTCGAGCGAGGTGTTCGCTTTGTGCAACTGTATTCGGGTGGAGGGCACTTGGAAGAGACCTGGGATGCTCACGAAAGCGTTGAGAAGAATCATGGTCGCCACGCTGGTGAAACGGACCAGCCCATTGCGGCCTTGCTTCAAGACCTAGAACAACGCGGCATGCTCGAAAGCACACTCGTGGTTTGGGGCGGAGAGTTTGGACGTATGCCCTTTAGCGAAGGGCAAGGC
>CAIXME010000040.1 GCA_903920425.1 uncultured Pirellula sp.
GCGAGCATGCAATGCCTTGAGTCGACCGCGGGTTGCTTCTCGCAACATCCACGGATCACGCACTTGCAAGGAAGTCTCATCCGCTTTGGCTTCGAGTTCCCATTGACCGACACGTTGCTTGAGTTCCTCGATTTCGTTTTGTTGATTCTTGCGATGGGCGGCGAGTTCACCCCAACGCCGACCTCGCACTGTTTGCTGTTCTAACTCGTCACGCAATTTTTCGCGTTTGGCCAGCATGGCCGCCATTTGGCCGGCTTCTGTCGATGTCGTTACGATTTGGCTACGCGCGGACTTCAGCTGTCGCATGACGTCGACGAGAGATACGCGGTCTAGTCCACTGGACAATTTGTACAATTCGTCTGCCGCAGCTGTATCGTCGAGGGTGCTCAGTTCCTGAAGCTCCCTGAGGCCGATCGCGAACACATTGGTAAAGATCGATTCGTCGACGCTACCCAACAGAGAGGTCAGGCGATGTTGACCTTGAGTGATACCGTCGCTGCTCGTGACGGTCAGTTGGCCGACGATGCTAGGATCGTTGAGTGTCGCCCGTCGCGCGATTTCATAGCCGCCGCCCGGTCCGGTAACTCGCATCGCACCGCCTGGCTTGCCGCCGAACACGGGTGGCAAGTAGCGTTGGCGTCGTTCCTCGGTAAAGCCGTACAGCATCGTACGCAGGAACTGCATCAGAGTTGTTTTGCCTGCTTCGTTGGGCCCGTAAAAAACTGTCATTCCTTCTGGCAAGGAATCGACGGATAATCCGGACCAAACCCCAAAGCCATCTATCTGAATGTCGCGTACCTTCATGCCTTGGTGCCTCCAAATCTTCTCGTCGGTGCTAGTAGATCGATTTTGTGTCCGCGCAGGAGATCGACACCTAATAGTGTAGCTCGATCGAGCATCGCGGTGGCTGCGTTCGCTTCTTCGTTTACCAGTAGTGACTCCCAAGCTGGCGAGCCAGGGGTCTCTCCCTCAACGATCGGCTTGAGGTTGATGTTCTTGCCCAGCGTTTTTCGGTTGTCTGTCGCGGTACGCAAGAAGTCCCCGAGAATCGTGTCTTCCTCTTGCCATTTGGATGGAAACGTCTTTGGAGAAATCACTTCGATATCCGTGGACCAGACGGAGCATGCGCCGTGCCCATATTCTCGTCGCAACCAAGATAGAATCTCTTCCAAGGCTGCAGGCCCCACCATCGAAGCGTTTTCCAAATCCATTTCAATTCGCCACTGAACAATCAAGTGGCGAGCGCCGTTTTCGGATTGTAGCCTCGATACGCGTTTGGTCATCAGTTGGCGAATGTCGCGACCCATCGCCAGGTCTTCTTTGTCTAGCGTTTGCACGACGTAACGAAACGAGTCGACGTCCTGAGCAGTGATTTGAGCATCGTGGTTTCCGTCGACTTCGACCGTCCAGTAACCATGTGGTCCTTCTTCGGCAAACGAACGGCCTTGAGTTGTTCCGCAGATACGCATGTGAGGTGCTTCACCGTGCAATGCTTGCCTCTGATGGTTTCCACCGAGGGCCCAGTAATCAATTCTTTGCGTCAACAAGGACTCGCGATCTGCGGAGCCATGAGCGAGAGCGATCACGTAGGTATCATCCGAATCGATTTGGAACTCCGCAGCGCGGATCGATTCCCGGCCGTCGTTGGATCTGCCCAAAATCGTTGCCAGAGCAAATCCGTTTCGGCGGTGAACAACGGGCTCTAGCTGTCGTTTCGAGAACAAATGAACGTTGCTGGGCAATGCAACGGCATCAGGCCATCGGTCCGGATCGTCAACTTGACCTGCCGCCCAGTAGACTTGAATATTGCGTTGTCGTAATTCTTCGAAGTGCTCGATGAGAAATGCTGGGCCGCATGCACCGCAGGAAACGGGATTAAGTAAATCGCCAGCAAGAAGAATGAAGTCAACGTTTTCGATCAATGCGGTTTCGAAAACAGCTTCGGCTGCTTTCCAAGGAGCGTCCACCAACGCTTGCTTTAGGTGTTCAGGCAGATCGAGAAGGTCCTGCATGGGACGTTCGAGATGAAAGTCTCCAGCATGGATAAATCGAATGGATTCTTTGCTCATGACCACCTCCCTGTGGATTTTTCTGGAAACACCGCAATGCTAGCAACCGGTTTGGCGAGCCGCGATGAGTGGGGAGTTTAGTGGAAATAGACAGCATCTGCCAACGTCGATTCGATGTGGCGCAGGCAATTTATCAAATTTTGTCTGGATTTTTGTGGAGAAATAGCGTTTCGGTCTCGGCGTTCCTTACTTTTCGACGGCCGCGCTTCCTGGCAAAAAGGTTGGTGTACCGGCTTCAGCCGGCCTCGTTTCTAGCGCAGTCAGAAGCCCTGAGCTGTTAGTTCTGGATCATCCAATTGGATCACGCGGAGACGCGGAGTCGCGGAGAAATGAGCATCCCAAATCTCCGTGTCTCCGCGCCTCCGCGTGAGAATAAAAAGTTGGTGTACCGGCTTCAGCCGGCGGCTGCTCAGGGCTGGATCGCTCCACCTAGCGAGCTTCTTCGAGGTGCAATGCTGGTGGTTGGTTTAAGGCGCGCGTCCGGCTAAAGCCGGGACACCAGCGGTTAGTTGTCTGAATCCGGAGATTGGAAGTAACCGCGCCACGGATTCGAACCCGGAGTTCGGAGCGACGGCGCTTGTTGGTAGTACTCGTCTTGGGTTGCTGGCAACGTATTCCATGGGCCGACCTGCAGTCCGTTTGCCGGAGCTGCGTTTTGGTTCCATTGGCCGTTCCATCCGTTGTTATGTGGATGATTGTGAGGGTGGTTGGGGCCGAGATTCGGTTGTCCCATACCGGCTCCCGGGGGAAGCTGGTTGTTCGGATGGACTTGCATGTTGGGCCCAGCGTTGTTGAATCCTGGTCCCACGATCGGAAACCCTCCGCCAATCACTTGCGGCAATTGTGGTCCCCATTGCCCGTAAGGAACGCTAAATGGCCGGTTCGGATATCGCCATTCTCCATAAGGCTGCACAGGCCCGCCCCATTGTTCTGTCGTATGGTAGTGGTCGGCACTGAAGCCTGTTTGCAACGTGCTTCGCGAATGCCGATATCCGCTGCGGACGATATCGGTTCGTTCGGGAGAAAGCGGCTCAACTGCCAACGCATATTGGTCGACCCGTTGACCTTGTTGGTCATGGCTGTACGTCGAGGGCATGGTCGTCCAATCCACGGATGCTTTGGGTGGATGTTTGACGCGATGAATGGGCCTGACCGGCACTTCATGAGCGGATTTTTGCACCGAAGGCTTCGAAGAAGGAAGGCATTCTTCTTGTGCCGATGGCTGTTGTCCGTGGGCGCAAAGCCCGTTCATCACCGAAACGGCAAGAGATAAAGCGACACAACGGATGGAAATCTTGGGAGTGCTCATACGTCCCAGATTAGTTGGTCGCAAATGGAATCCAACGTTTTAGCCGTCGAGCTCTGTCAAACGCCCACGACCCATACACATGGTATCGGTTGTAACGAATGCAAACCGTGCGAGGCATGTACGGTGATGCATCGCTTGGGGGGGGAATGGCTGGAAAGCCGCTCTCACATCAGCCGATTTGACGCCGTTTAGACGCTTTCTGCTTCGCTGGTCGCTCTACAGTTTTCCGCAATAGTCGATCGCCGCCGCGATTTCCGTCTTGAGCCGCCAACGATCGACGATTCGATCAATGTAGCCGTGTTCCAGTAGAAACTCCGATGTTTGGAACCCTTCGGGTAGCTCAATTTTCAGGGTAGCTTTGATTGTGCGAGGGCCGGCAAATCCGATGAGGGCTTTAGGTTCGGCGAACACCAAATCCCCAAGGCTGGCAAAGCTAGCTGCTACGCCACCCATCGTTGGGTTGGTCAATACGCTGATGTACAAACCACCGTTGGAATGATACCGAGCAAGTGCTGCGGAGACCTTGGCCATCTGCATTAGGCTTAAGATACCTTCGTGCATACGAGCCCCACCACCAGACCCGCTGACGATGATCAACGGTAGCGACAGTTCCGTTGCACGCTCGATCAACCTGGTCAGGCGTTCGCCAACGACCGACCCCATGCTGCCCATGATAAAAGCTGAGTCGGTAACCGCGATGGCGACGCGACGAGCGCGGATCATGCCTGTTCCGCATAGCGCTGCATCGGTTAGCCCGGTTCGAATCTGCTCTGCAACGAGCCTTTCCGAGTATTTCTTTTTGTCCGAGAAGGTCAGCGGGTCGGTCGGCATGACATGTTCATCGCAAACTTCAAAAGTCCCTTCGTCGAGAACTTGTGCGATTCTGTCGCGTGCCGAAACGTACATGTGGTACTGGCACTTAGGGCAGACGTTGAGATTGCGTTCGATTTCTTTGCGGTAGATCGAGTCGCCGCAGCCCGGGCATTTGATCCAAAGCCCCTCGGGTACTCCACGCTTGGTGCTGGAAATGGAATTGGAAGACGATTCAGCAATCGACATGGTTGCTACCGGTTTCTCTTAAAGACCGCGAAGGATAGATGGAGGAAGAGAACCAGTAGCGTCGTGCGTGCTGCTGATTCTAACTGGTTGAGGATTCGCGGAATCAACGCGAATGTTGATGCAAGGAATCGAATCGTGGGAATCGGAATCGATCATCTCCCAGGAACCGTCATCTTGCTCTGTTTTCCATAAGTCTTGGATGTCCGTATCCTTGAGCTTCGAGGCGACCAGACTGGCCAGCGGTTCAGGGATGACGACTGCAATGGTTTCGTTCGCGTGCTTTTTGCATAGCTTTGCAATCATCTTGTCAACGCGAGCTTCCGCTTCCGCGACAGACTCCCCGCCTGGTGGGCAGAACGCGCGAGGGTTCTCTTGCAATTGCTTGAATAGGCGAGGTTGCTGACGCTTGACCTCGTTGACGAGCTTGCCTTGCCATAGACCGTGGTCCAAATTCCGAAAGCAATCGCAGACCTTCCATTTGGCCTTGGTATGCTCCGCGATTTCGCGGGCAGTGCTTTGCGCCGATTCGCAAGGTCCACAGTAGACCGTCGTGATGGGGAGCTGAGCCATTTCTAGTGCGATCCGATGCACTTGTTCGACCCCGATGGGAGATAGGGGCATATCCAAGCTCCCTTTAATTCGTTCCTGCTCGTCAAATATCGTCGAGCCAGGTCGTACGACAACAATGTTACACATACACCCTAGTTCCGGAGAGAATCGAAAGAATTGAGTCTATGCAACACGGTTAAGCCTGCATAACGCGACGCAATCGAGTCATCGCCTGGCCGTAATCGGCCTGGCGGAAAATGGCTGAACCCACGACGAGTAAGTCAGCACCACTAGAAACACATTGATGGATAGTGGAATCGTTTACTCCACCATCGACTTCTAAAAGCAGATCAGGGCCGGCAGCTTTTCTCAGATGAGCCAAACGCTCCAAAGCCACCGGATTAAATGGTTGTCCACCGAACCCCGCGTCCACGCTCATGGCCAAAACCAAATCGCACTGCGGGACAAAAGGTAGGATAGATTCGAACGGAGTGGACGGGTTGATTGCAAGCCCCGCCGCGGCACCTTGCGATTGCAGTTTCGTCAACAATGCTGACGGTTCTGGCAGGGCCTCAATATGAAACGTGATCGCGTCTGCGCCAGCGTCCACAAATTGCGGAGCGTATTGGCTCGGATCCGATATCATCAAATGAACGTCGAGCGTGAGTTTCGTGATCTTTCTCAACGCGGATACGATCGGCATTCCGTAGGTCAAGTTGGGCACAAAATGACCATCCATCACGTCGAGATGAAGGCAAACCGTTCCGGCTTCTTCCAGCAAACGAACTTCCCGTTCCAAGTTTGCGAAATCGCATAACAGCAAAGAAGGCAGAATCGTCGGTCTGGCACCGCGAAGTGCAAGAATCGTATTTTTCGCTCGAGAACTGGGCTCGGACATATAATAGACACGAAAGGAAGTTAGTCGATCTGCTGCGAAAGACAGCAAACACCGACATGGGAGGGCTCTAGAATAGGTAATTCACCGTGGTTTCGGCAAGGGGCGAATTACAGCGAATTGGTCACTTGGGTAAAACTACTTGTTGCAAACCGAACCTCGGCATCGTTTCGGCTGTTCCCAAGTGAATTTCACGGTTCCACGCGTTTGGGAGTTTTTTCTTTTGAACTCCCTTTATTGCTGCCTTTAGGGCTTTCAAGACGCCGTACTGACGATGTCGCCGATTTGATTCGCCATTTCGCCCATTGGTTAGCTATTTGGCGGCCTTATCGACGCGACCGAACAAATGGCCGCCGACTTCATCGTGTTTCCAAGTACCAGCGTACTTTTTATCGTGAAACACAACGCGGGCAGAGAAAGTACCGAGACCTGGGAGCGGCACCGAATCCATCACCATGACCGGAGTCTTGCCGACCCATTCGACGTTAATTTCCACGGGGAGCTCAATATCTTTATCCCCGTATTTGATGCGAGTTACGATCTCCCACAGGCTATCGTAGCCGTCAAGCTTGCGGGCTGTTTTGATTTCGTACCGTTCTTCTTGAAGCTTTGCGAGCGGTTGCCCATCAATGGTGAACACCCCGGACAGGACGGTGCCCGACAGGTACTTGGCAAACTCCTCAACGGGAGGCTTTTCGGCGCCGGCCGTTGCTGTCTTGGTAGGTTGAGGAGGCTGCTCCGTGGGGGCGGCTGGTGCAGTGCTGACGTACGCGATTGCGGTCAAACCGAGCAAAGCGGTCGTTGATGCCAGCCATCGAAACTGAAATAGCATGTTCCTGTCTCCTGTTTTAGAAATCCGAAACTAAATGTTTTTCAAGAACTGAACCGCCAAGGAGATATCCTCGATAGGATTTCTCGCGCCATCTTTTTCCACCACAAAGTACCCCGGGAAATGGAATTCTTCAAGAACGGCGACGATTTCGGGAAACTCTGCCATCCCTCGTCCCAGTTCGACTTCGGTACCACGTCCACGAGAACGGTCGCGCACTCCATCCTTTGCATGTACGAGCATGACATGTTTTGCGATGGCCGGGAGATCATCGAGATCAAAACCGTTCACCAGGAGATTTCCCGGATTGAGCGTTACACCAACGCTGCCATCGGGAATCGATTCGATCAGCCCTCGCAGTTTCGAAAGCGGCTCCGCGCCGGTTTCGCATGCCAGGAATGCACCGATGCGTTGGCTATAGACGCCCAGATCCGACAAAACGGTACGCATGATTTGCAATGATGCGCAATCCTCATCGGGGATTGCACCCACATGGTTCACGACCACGTTGGCACCCAAATCATACGCCATCTTCATGGCTTGTTTGGTTCCTTCAATGCGTCGTTCCAACTCTTCTTCGCATTCGTAGCCCCTGCGTGTGGGGTACCTAACCGATGCGACACGCAAATTTAGATCTTCAAGCAATTTCCGAACTTGTCGAAGTGCTGTGCCGACAAGATCTGTTGGCCTAATCTCATTCCTTGCATCGATTTCGACTGCTTCGGCGCCCATACGCGCTGCAGCATGCAAAGCTTGTTTAAACGGTAACTTCAGTCCAGAGAGTTGAACTCCTACGCGTAGACCCGGCAAGATGCGACCTCTATTGAATGCGTTAGCGGCGAACCATCGGATCGCCACATATTTCGTCGCGATCATTCTATACGGTTACGTCTGTACGTCTACTCACCCCGTATGCGCCGGCGGCAGCGACTACGTTGCCAAATGGGATTTTGGTGCCGAAGAAGACGCTAAACGGGATCAATGGCCCGATGGTTGGACGCGGACATCGAACCAGTTCCATCCAAAATTCATTCCGATTCGAATTTCTCGACAGACAACAGACGAAGCGGAACTTCAAGAGATCGAGCAGTTTCGACGGCTTGCTTCGCAGCTAAAACTCGCATTTGATCAACGAAAATGGCCTTGGCAAGTCATCCCAGAAACGGTTCCCAAGTCTCTGGACCAACTGCTTGAAAAGACTGTCCTCAATCCTTACTTGCTCATCAATATGGATGGCGGCGCCGCCGAAGTGTTGTCTCCGATCGTTAAGATCGACGATCATTCGGTCTATTTCATGAGCTGCTTGATTCGGAGTAATGCAACCGACTTTACTGGCGAAGCGAAGTTGAGATTCTTGGATGAATCACAAACGCCCTTGTTCGAAGTGGCAACTAGGAAAGTCACTGGAAAACGCAATGGCAACGAACAGACTTGGCAAACGGTAAACACGGATTCCAAGTACCCATATCGCGAAGGTGTTCGCTATGCGCAAGTGGTACTGCAGGTATCGCCCAAGTCAGCCAAAGCGTATCGGGGTGACTTCGGTTTCGATTCAATTCGGATCTATCGGACACCTCGATTGAATCTGTTCGTTGACCAGCCAAGCAAAATGTACCGAGAGGGGGAACGCGTCGTGGTGCGGTGCACGGCAACGGGAATGAACAAAGAGCAATCGTCTCTCACGCTCAAGCTTGTCGATCACAACGGAAACAAAATTGCGGAAAAGATACAGGACTTTAAGAGTCCTGAGCTCGAAGGCCGTCTCATCGCCAGCGGAGATGCATCGCGAATCAATTCACCTGCACCCGTCTACTGGGATGGTGTTTGCGAATGGGAATTCCCTGACTTGGAGTCTGGTTATTACGAATTAACCACCCAGTTGGCACGGGGAACGACAGGTGTGTTTCAACTCTCAGAGCAGTTCGCTGTATTGCCAAAAGACGGCCTGGGAAAACCCGACATTCGATTTGGTTGGACCATGTCCAGCGTTGCCAAGGCCGGCACGCATCCGATCGAGTTGAATCGACTCATCGATTTGCTGAGAGAGAGCCGTGTTGGGAAAGTCAAGCTCCCGATCTGGTTTGATTCGCAAGACCCAAAATCCATGCGAGAATACACCGAGCGAATCGATCGAGTTCAAACTGCAGGGATAGGATGCGTTGGTGTTATCGCTGTTCCACCACAAAGTCTGCGCGACAAGTTTCCGCGAATGAACTCCGATGATACCGGAGTGGCCATGGAAGATTCGGTAATGGTCCAATCGTTTTTGGAACCAGTGCTAAGGCAAATGTGCGTGCGAATCGTCGATTTTCAAATCGGTTGGGATCATGAAACGGACTTCGTCGGCAACCCAAGATTCAGTTCTTCATTGGAATCGATCAAGCGTTTAACTCGCCGCTATGGACAAGAAGCTCAGTTACTAGCAAGTCACAGTCCGGGGGTCGCAACACCGCAAGCAACCGGCATCGATCGATGGCAAATATACTCGGGTGAAGAACTAACCTCGGACGAAATGCAGTCCTTGATTCAGCGACGTGAGGCGACCGAACACGGCGCTAAAACACCTTGGATGAGCATCACACCGCTGAACCCAGCAAAATATTCCTTGCCCGTACGAGTGCAAGACATGGTTGCGCGAATGCTTAGTACCGCAACGGAAATGGGAGGTCTGGGGACCACCTCGTGGATTTCCGATCCGACGAGTGACGAGGTCGGAATGATTGCTGCCGAAGGTGGACCTCGTGAAATGTTTGTTCCCTTTCGTTCGATCGCCGGCGTTCTGGCTGGCTCTCGCAATTTAGGAAAGCTACCCATCAGCGCTATCCCTCACAATTACCTAGTTACCAGCGGCGACCGAGCTTCTATCATCGCATGGTCCTCTGCCGCGACAAAGGCGCAACTGTATTTGGGAGATAATGCAAAAGCCCGCGATGTGTGGGGGCGTGACGTGGAAATCGAAACGCTTCAAACGGATCATGGTCCGGAACAACGTTTTTTTGTCGACAAGTGGCCAATCATTATCGATGGAGTCGATCTCAATGTTGCTAGGTGGAGAACCGGGATTAAGCTTGCTGAGACGCGACTAGATCCCTTGGTCGGTCAGACGCAAGTGTTGCGGGTTAAGTTCGCGAATCCTCTCGGGGTTCCTGCCATAGGTCGAATTCAAGTCGACGCTCCAAGTATCTTTGCCGATAGCACGAGCGTTTCCTTTGAGATCGATGCCAATGCAGAAGGAGTCATCGAAATCCCAGTTCAGGTAAGACCGGATGCGAATACATCGAGCACCGCCATTCTGCTGCAGTTTATGATCACCGGCGACAACCCAATCCTATTTGCTGTCGAAGAAGAAATTCAAATTGGATCCGGCGATGTCGAATTCGAAGCGCAGTATCAAATCGACGATCAAAATCGATTGTGGATTAACATCGAAGCGATCAACCATACGGCGATTCCACTCAGTTTTGATTGCATGTTGCACATTCCTGGCCGACCCTATGAACGATGCCAGATCGCGGGACTGCGAGATCGAGAGTCTCGATCGATTGTTCTCAACGATGCAACCAGTTTGATCGGCGAAAGACTTTGGCTACGATGCATGCAAATCGGATCGCAACGTATCCTGAACTATCGCATCGAAATCAAACCCTAGTTGGAATCGCTCGATGAAAATCCTCATCGCAGATGACGAGTATTCTGCACGCTATGCTTTGAGAAAATTGTTTAGCGGGCACAATCGTGCCATTCTCGAAGCTGAAAACGGCAAGCAAGCGATTGAATTGATCGCGACCGAATCGCCCGATTTGGTTTTCCTCGATCTCAATATGCCAGAGTTGGATGGCATTGGAGTGCTTTCGGAATTGCGCAGTCGCAATTTAGTGGAGATTCCTGAGATCATCATCGTGACCGCAAGCGATACGGTTGCCAACGCCGTCGAATGCATTCGATTGGGTGCTGCCGATTTTATCACCAAACCCTATGAGATCGAGCGCATGCGCTCGATCCTGCAGCGGGCTGAAAAGCGCGCTGATTTGTTGCTGCGTTTGGCTGAACTGCAAATGCAAATCGAAACACAACCTGAAACAGGTGCGTTCGACGGCATGCTCGGCACGAGCAAAGCGAGCCAGCAATTGTTTTCGCGGATCACCAAAGCTGCTGCAACCAATCTGCCTATCTTGATTCGCGGCGAAAGCGGGACGGGCAAAGAATTGGTCGCGCGGAGTTTGCACAAACGCAGCCTTCGAACAGCAGGGCCATTTGTGGCTGTCAATACAGCCGCTATCAACGAGTCATTGATTGAAAGCGAACTTTTTGGGCATGTAAAGGGAGCTTTTACCGGCGCAGATCGAGATCGCGAAGGAGTTTTTCGCCAAGCGGACCAAGGGACACTGTTCCTCGATGAGATAGGAGATATGCCCATGAAAATCCAAACGCGGTTGCTCCGCGTCATTCAAGAAGGAATCGTACAGCCGGTCGGTTCGGAGAAATCCTATCACGTGGATGTTCGCGTGATCAGCGCGACACATCAACCTCTATTGGAATGCATTGCACAAAAGACGTTTCGAGAAGATCTGTATTTTCGGCTCAAGGGAATTGAGTTGGTGGTGCCGCCACTAAGACAGCGACACGAAGACATCTTGCTCATCGCCAACCATGCACTACCAGACGGGATGGTTTTTGCAGCCGAAGCTGCCATGAATTTGATCAGCAATCCATGGCCCGGAAACATACGTGAGTTGTTGCAAAAGGTACAAGCTGCGGCGGCGATGGCGGACTCGATGACAATCTCATCGCGGGATTTAGGGTTGGTTGAAAGTAACAACCCCTCTGACCCATCTCCATTCTCTGAGTACTTAGGGCTCCCTTTGAGCGAAGCCAAAGCGAACTTGATTGAACGATTCGAACGTGCAGCAATTTCGCATGCCTTGGATGCATCCGGAGGCAATATCAGCGCTGCAGCGCGACAGCTGGGAATGCACCGACAAAGTCTCCAGCAAAAAATGAAACAGCTGGAAATGAATGCTGGAACAGAAGAATAAATCGTCGCCAAACGCACAAACGCTAAAGTTCGGATCTCCGGTCAACACCCTTTTCTTTCCATTTCTATTTCTGATTCTAGCGAATTGCACACCCCCACAGAGTCCGATAAGACGACTGACCAACGTTGTAGGAGAGCAGGGCTAGGCGGCTTCGAAACTGCTCTTCGGTCAACGGACACTGCTATCTCCAACCCACGATGAAGAAGATGAACACATCGATAGCCCCAAAGCAAGTAGCCAAGAAGCCCACAACGAAGTCGTTAGCCAAAGCGGCCTTGAAAAAGGATCCGTCGCAAGCATCGAGCCCCACAGATCGAGTCGTGCTGGTTGTCGAACAACTAGCCGCCACGATGCATACAGCGATCAACGAAATTCGCGAGATCAATGAGAACGCAAAGCTCCTATCGCTCAATGCCCGCATCGAAGCTGCCCGCGCCGGTGCGAGCGGTGCAGCCTTTGGCGTTGTAGCACAAGAAATGCAGGCGTTGTCCACCAAAACGGCAGATGTCGCCGATGGAATGGCAAACAAAACGCAAGAGTCGATCTCCGATCTGATCAGTATTATCGGTGGCAATGTGCGAGGCACCCGATTGGCCGACATATCGCTGAACACAATCGATCTGATCGATCGCAACCTTTACGAACGGACCTGCGACGTCCGTTGGTGGGCAACAGACGCATCGTTGGTTGATGCTTTGCAAGATCCCTGCACCCAATCCGTCGATCATGCTTCGCGACGCATGGGCGTTATTTTGAACGCATACACGGTGTACCATGATCTCATCCTGTGCGATACCACCGGTCGGGTGATTGCCAACGGCCGTCCTAACATGTTCAACAGCGTGGGACGAAATGAATCCAAGTCTCCTTGGTTCACCAAGGCAATGGCCACGCGCAGCGGAAACGACTTTGCATTCCAATCGGCTCATAGCTCGCCTTTGGTCGCAGACCAGGAAGTGCTAATTTACTCGGCGACAGTGCGCAAACACGGCGAAGCCAACGAGCCGATCATTGGAGTGCTTGGAGTCGTATTCAATTGGGCTGCATTAAGCCATGCAGTTCTTTGTAACGCCAGTTTGGACGAGTCCGAATCGTCGAGAACTTTGCGCATGATCGTCGACGAGGAATCGAAGATCTTGGCTAGTTCCCGCCCGGTCGGCTCCGATTTCAAATTGCCCTTAGCAAAAATGGACAAATTGCTGCACCAGAGCAAAGGATATATACTCGACAACATCGATGGCAAAGACGTATGTATCGCGCAAGCCAAATCGCCAGGATTTGAAACATATGCCACTGGTTGGAATGCAGTGTTGATTCAGGAAATTCTTTAATCGGAACGTGAGAGTCGCATCACGATTCTCGTGTCCAACCAAACTTCGAATAGCTCATTTGCCCCCAGGTGAGCTCCAGGCCCGCAGCCATCAGGTTGCGGTGTTCCATGGTCAATAGCCCTAGGCCTACTCTCATGCCCCATTTTTGGCCCAGCGAGTTCGCTCGCAGAGCCCGTTCGCTCCAAGGGCCACTTCTTAGATCAGCTGGGCAAGTCCGCATCTCCATGATTCCGTATCGTTAGGTGTCTTTGCACTAGGCCCTGTCGCTTCATTGCAACAGTTCGAATTCATCCGGAAAGTCCACGTTCTATCCACGTTCTATCCGTGTCAAGCCAATCGCAAGTTGCGGATACAGGAGGGGGGAGTTGTCGATTGTGAGGTTTGTAGCGGCTTCTCTGTTTGTGCATGTTCGGGACGGCTGAGGAGTTGGATATAAATTGTTCCCCTGCCAGTTTTTGCGAGCTACCTTCGAAAGTCACGTTGGCTTAGAAATGGGATTCGTCCTTGATGGACTGACCAAATTTGCGAGTTCAACGATCCCTTTGATAGTGGTTTCTATTTCAATCTCCCGGTGAACGGGAAGCGGCTCGCCATGACTTGCTCCAATCAAGACTCGTTTACTCCTGCAGGGTTCCTTTCGGCAGAAATACAGAGTTTGGAAATCAATTTGCCGGCAGTCCAAGACGCAATTGGAACCCCCGAAATCACATTGCCGGCAATGGATACCCATGCTGGAACCATGGACTGGGTGCAAGAGGAATCCTTTCCTGCCTGTCCGCTACCGCCATGGAAGAAAAAGGATGCATCGCCCGTGTCAGATCCGACGCTCACGTTAAAGAAAGAGCTCGACTATTTTAAGCACAAAGCGATCGAGCAAGACATCGAAATCTTTGAGATGCGTGCGTTGTTGCAGTCCGGTAAGGGACTCAGCAACATTCTCAACTTGAAGCAATTGCTAGAAACGTTCATGGCGGTTGTTCGCGAGAAGTACAGCGCCGTGAATACAGCGGTACTCCTCAAAGACGACCTGGAAAATGAACAGCATTGCTTCCGGGTGAAGTCGCATTTTGGCTTGGACGAGAAGTTCACGCACCCCAGCGGCTTGCAAGAGTCGATCTACATGTTCAAGTTCCCCAAGAATAACGGTCTGCTGTGGCAGCTCGTTCAACAAGGGAATGTGTTTAGTGTGCGCGACATGCAAAAAGAGCCTCGGTTCAAGCATGCTTGGCGTCAATGGAACATCGACACGCTCAAGTCCGATGTGTGGTGCCCACTGATCAAAAGCGGTGAGGTGCTGGGGATTCTGACCATCGGAGAACGCGAAGATGGCTCCCAAATCCCAGAGAGCGACTACGCCTTCATCCAAGAACTGGCATCGATCGCGATTACCAATATCGACTCCACGCTCAAATACGAGAAGAACGAGCGGATCCTCAAGAACATTCAAACGTTGTACGACATCAATCAACAGATTGCCAATGTTAACGATTTCAAGAAACTATGTATTGAGACACTCAACAAAGCCGTTGACGTTCTGATGACCCAAAAGGGTAACTTGATGATCTACAACAAGATCACTCGTAAATTGGAGATCCGAGTGGTTTGGGGTAACATTCCTCTCGATGTACGCGATGAAATCAACAATGGATTGGTAGAAACCAAATCGTTCAACATCGGCGAAGGGGTTGCGGGTGCTTGTGCCCAATCCAAAAAGCCTATTCGGATCAACGATCGTACGCAGATTCCTCAAGTTGGTCAGCACGCCGTCTACTGCATGGCAAGTGCTCCGATTCTTTACGGCAACGAACTTGAGGGTGTGATCAACATGACCAATAAAGTGATGATCGATGCCGATGGAAACAAAGTCCTCGATCCGCTCGGGCGATTCACCGAAGAAGACGTTGCACTGTTGCTAGGGTTGGCTGACCAAGCTGCCGTGAACCTAAACAAGACGCGTATTTATAGCCAGTCGATTACCGACCGAATGACAGGGCTGTACAACAGCCGCTACTTCGAACAAGTTTTCTTCGATCAAATGAACGAATCGATCTCCAAGAACGAGCCGTTGACGATCGCCATTTGCGACATCGATCACTTCAAAAAGTTCAACGACCAGCACGGACATGCGGCAGGTGACGAAGTGCTCAAGCACGTCTCCAAGATTTTCGCTGCTTCGGTACGGATGCAAACAGAGGATCTCGTGTTTCGATACGGTGGTGAAGAGTTCTGCATGCTCATGCCCAACACGACACCTGTGGAAGCATTGCAAGTACTGGAACGATTCCGTGACAAAGTCGCTAGTTCAGGCCTTCGACACGGGGACACGGAACTGGTCGTCAACGTATCAGTTGGGCTTGCAACCTCGCTCATCGATGCTCGTGACACGAAGGAGCTGTTTGAGCGGGCGGACGAAACGTTATACAGTTGCAAGAATAACGGGCGGAACCAAGTCCGACACTTTGCGGCCGGAACGATGCTGCGGTACCAAGAGGTGGGGCTGCGCGAAGCATTGCAGCAAGCCTACCCAATCTCGTAGTGCTTGACTCGTTGGCCTATTCGTACCATCTGCGTGAGCCAGGCGATCTACCCGTGCTCACTTGGTGCCGTGATGAAGAGATTCACACAGAGACACAGAGACACAGAGATTCAAGAATCTTATCTGCATCGCACCTCCTCTCCGCGGCTCCGCGTCTCCGCGTGAGCCAGGCGATCCTGAATACGAAGATCACAACCCGTGCGTCTGGTTGTGATCGTTAGGTTGCTTAGCGGCGTGTTTGATAGATCAACAAATTCCTGCTATTCGGCGCGAGTGGGTGCAGCACGTTGATTGCCTACAAGATCTCTCGTTTTCGCTCGACGTAATCCCAGAGCACGAATCGATCTAAGTCGTTGCCCGAGGTGAAAAACACGCGGCCTTTGGTTTGTTCCGCGAGGCGATATGCGAATCGAATATCTTCTTCGGATTGGGACCAACTAGGGACCAGGAACAAATTGATTACGATCCCTTCTTTGGCGCATTGCATCGCCTCTCTCATGGTCGCTTTTTCCGTCCGAGGGTCCGGTGGGTAAAGCAAAAAGAGCGTTTCTCCTTCGAAATGGGCTGTTGGAAGTCCATCGGTGATCAAGATGATTTGTTTGTTGGGTGTATCGGCAGTCGCTAAGTTTTGTCGAGCCAAACGCAATGCGTGTTGGATGTTGGTAAAGTGGGGAGGGATATCTTGTTCGGTCAAATTCTCTTGACTCATATCCGCTTTGAGTTGCACAACCGGGCTGTGAATCGTTACCGGTTTGGGCATCATGTCGATGATTTCACCTGGTCGTCGCAGCTTCGCAAACGTGAACATCTCTATGAACCGCAGGAAGTCACCTGGGTATTCGCTTGATATGAGTCCTTGCAATGCCAGTCCCATGCGTTTGACGTTCATGTATTGCCCGTCGTAACGCATGGAGCCGCTCATATCCATGGCCACAACGGTCGCACACTTGGGGCTGTTTTTGGTCTGATGGATCTCAAGGTCGTCTGATCGCAGACGTACTGGTCGTTCGTCAGGCCGTTTCAGCATCGCATTGATAACGGATTGCGTTGTGTCCAAATTGGCGATGGAGTCGCCAAACTCGTATCGTTTGGTAGATGGCAGTTCTACGCTGCCATCGCCGACGATGCGACCTGTGTGCCGACCGGTTCTCGATGCTTGCAGTTTCGAGAAGATGCGTTCCAGCAATCGGCTCTGAAATATCTTGTGGGCTTTGGGCGTTAGTTGGTAAGCACCTTTTTCGTCACGTTCCAACCCTTGCCGTTCGGCTGCTTCTCGTATCAGGTTACTAATCTGTTGCCGCATTTCCTCGAGCTGGTTCAAATCGGCTGGCGGTACTAGCTCTGCCAGTTTCTCCATGTCGATCAGTCCAATTTGGGCTGTCTTGGCCGCTTCCTCAAGCTGTTTCAGCAACTCATCGATATCCTCAAGCTCCTTTTTGATTTCGGTCGCTTGAGGGATATCCATTTTGGTATGACCGGTGAAATCGTATTTTGAGATCAAGTCGTCCATGTTGTATTTGTCTGCAAGCGACTCCATTACATGCAGCACTTGAGAAGCGAAATCGGGAGATTCGCGATCCGCACGGTACCAAACGGACTCCAAAAGATAGATTTGCTTTGAGTGGACCGCTTTTTGGTATTCCCCTTTGAGTTTGCTGGGTGGGGAAGCACGCTTTGCAAGCTTCTCGAATCGGTCGTTTGCTTTTTTGTCCAACCCGTCGGATTGGTAGGTTTCGAGAATCTTGCGTTTCCGTTCCTCTAGAATTGCGCGCAGCGACTCGATGCTTGGTCCGAGCCCATTGATCTGGCTTGGGTCGATCATTACCGCGTTGGCTAGCTCTTCTTCGGTCAACTGGCGATAGTTTCCGTACGCCAACGCATGTTCGAAAGCCCCGCTCAGTAAATCGGGAGACTCCGCGGTGGGGCTTGGGAATTCGGTAGGATTGAATTTTTGATAGGTATGGATCACACCTCCGATAAGCCGCGGGCGATCTGTCGGTGACATAGTTGTTCTCATCTGCTAATCAGAAGGTGTTTCCGGACGCTGCTCCAAAATAGAGTCAGGCTATTGTAACAATATGGGAATAGCCAGCAGGGAAAAGGTGCGAACGTCGTGCTCGTGCTCGATCAAGTCACAATCGTAGCAAGCCATCTTTCCTCACCCCCGATCGAGAACCGCGGAGCCTTTGTGCAGGGCGATTCGCCGGAACTTTCACAAGTTCCGCTACCTGCAATTCATCGTAGCGGAAGATGTAAATCTTCCGTCTGCGGAGCCTTTTGGTAAGGCGATTCGATTGTCGCATGGCGGGCGATTGTAGGCTGGCGATTCACCGGAACTTTCACAAGTTCCGCTACCTGCAATTCATCGTAGCGGAAGATGTAAATCTTCCGTCTGCGGAGCCTTTTGGTAAGGCGATTCGATTGTCGCA
>CAIXME010000041.1 GCA_903920425.1 uncultured Pirellula sp.
ATGCCTCAAGAAGACGAATATGGTCGACGGGTGCTTGTTCCAGCCCAATTTCGGATCGATGAAGATTTGCTGCGAGAAATGGCCGAAAAGACCGGTGGAACCTATTTTCATGCTTCCGACCTCGACGCGTTGACGCAAGTTTATTCTCAAATCGACCGCCTGGAGAAGAGTCAGTTCGAGGAGTTAAAGTTCTCGCAGTACTCAGAACTTTTTCATTGGTTTGCCGGCGTAGGCCTGGCGTTGATCCTCGTCGTAAACTTGCTTATGGAAACACGTTTTCGGACCTTACCCTAGTCGTGATTCGAGCGAGCGCAATCGGTTTTATCATGTCCAAATTGGATACCTAGACAGATGGATTGGCATTATCCACAAACGCTTTACTTTATCTTGCCCGCGTGCATCGGATGGGGAGTGATCGCGCTGCGCTCGATGGCAAAGCGAACGCGAGCACGCAGTCGATTTGTGGATCGGCAAATGGCTGGTCGCATCTTGCCGGAGTTTTCATTTTGGCGTTTCTGGACGAAGTTTATCCTTCAACAGATTGCGATCATCTTTGGGCTCATCGCGCTCGCAGGTCCCCAGTTTGGTGATCAAGTAGAACAGGTGGTTCCTCGAGGTAGTGACCTCTATGTGCTGATCGATGTCTCGCGTTCGATGCTGGCGGACGACGTTGCACCGAATCGTCTTGCCAGAGCCAAGGCGGATGTCTCCTCGTTGCTGAATAAGCTGGATGGAGAGCGGATTGGGTTGGTCGCCTTCGCGGGACAAGCGGTTGTGAAGTGCCCTTTGACGGTTGACTACAACTCTTTTAGGCGGTCATTGAACGAATTGGATCCAAACAGTGCGCCTCGAGGCGGGACGGCGATCGGTGACGCAATTCGGAAAGCGATCGAAGTGTTCTCTCAAAATTCGGAACGCGATCAAGCTGTTTTGTTGATTACCGACGGCGACGACCAACAGTCTTATCCGTTAGAAGCAGCCGCGCTTGCAGCCGAACGCAATGTGACCATCTTTACGGTCGGACTGGGGGATGCTGAGCAAGGTGCTCGCGTTCCGCAAAAAGCAAATGCAGCAACCTTTGTCGAGCATAATGGCGAGCAAGTTTGGAGTAAGCTCGATGGCGGGCTATTGGAACAGATCGCGGTTAAGACAAAGGGAGCTTACGTGCCCGCGGGGACTCGATCGTACGATCTCGCGGAACTCTATTCCAAGTATCTACAAGGGCGTCGAGGTGACGATTCCGAATCGCAAACTCGAATCCGCAAGGGGGAGCAATTCCAGTTCTTTCTCGCTGTTGCATTGTTCGCTTTGTTGGCAGATCTTTGGATTCGGCCATTTAGGCGAGTAGATACGACATCCACGAACACGTTGCCAGCACCGTCGATCAAGGCGAAATCGCTTCCTGTTGCCGGTGGGGTTGTTATATGGTTAAGTGTCGGTTTTGGGTCGTTGGCTTTGCATGCTGAGGATTCGAGCAATGCGATTCAGGATGGCTTGAAGCTATATAGTCAACAACAGTATGCAGAGGCATACGATAAGTTTGCTGCCGCTAGCGCACAATTGGAACAAACACGTTCGCCGAAGTTAGCGGTGTCTCAGTTTGACGAGGCATGTGCGTTTCATCGCAAGGGTGATTTCGATAAGGCGCAGGAGAAGTACTTGCTGGCAGGTCTTAGTCAGGATCGTGCTCTTTCCACTGCGGCGCATTTTAATTTAGGAATCATGGCTTCCGAACGAGCAAGGGCGATTGCAGGTGATCAGCCATTGACCGTTGCAAAGGAAAAGCGCACGGAGATCTTGGATTTGCTCAAGCAGTCGATTGCGTCTTATCGGCACTGCATGGAATTGGATCCAAAGCATGCACCTTCCCGCAAGAATATCGAACTGACTCGGCAATGGATTAAATACTATTCGGACAAATGGGCGGAAGCGGATCGTCAAAAGCGGCGCGATGAAGCTGATTTGTTGCAGTTCCTGACTTACATCATGGACACCCAGTCTTCCATCCGTGAAACGACGACGAAGGTGCAGCCTAATACCTCTGCGGATGCGATTGCCGAGATCAAACGAGTTCAAGACGAGCTGGCTATGGAGTTGCCTGTACTCAAAGAGAAGTTAGACCAAGATCTGCGTCCCAAGCCTTCACCCAATGGTGCTGCGCCACCTACGCTCACGCCGGAGCAATCGAAAGAATTGGATGAAGGGATTGCAGTGCTGCAGGGATGGGTAGATCGCTCGAACGAATTGATGGCAGCGGCCTCGTCGAATCTTGTTCCTCAGAAAACGGCAGAAGCAGTTCCCAACCAGCTCAAAGCGGTTAATGAACTTGATCGGGTTTGGGACGCTATCGTCGACTTTCGCAATCTGTTGACCAAAGAGATACAGAATCAATCCAAGGTGAGCGAGGCGTTGGGTCCTGCGTCGGAAAGCACGCCCCCTTCGGTAGCTTCTACTTCGGACGAAAAGGACGAAACGGCAGAACCAGATGCCCCGACGCGAAATGATGGAGCAGAGCCAGAGACGGCTGAAACCAATAACGAGCTCGAAAACTCGCAAAAAGTGGACTGGAAAGCGGTTGCTGAGGATCAAGAGACCGCTCTAAGGAAAGCGACGCTGCTGGCACTGAAGGCAGAAGCGGAACTAAGTCAAATGGAGAGTCAGCCCGCTACTGAAGAAAGCGATCCTACGGCAAAGGATCCCGATGTCGGTGCCGAACCTGGCTCCAATAACAAAGTCGATCCGGAAGCTGTCAAAGCAGGGCTAAGGAAAGCGATCGAGTTGGCTCCTGGTGCGGTTCAAGCAATGGAGACCGCTTTGGATGCAATGAGAAAAAAGGAGAGAGCGACAGCAAAAACGCAGGCGGACATCGCTCTCAAGATCCTCAAGGAAATGCAGGACGCACAACCCAAGCAGCCCACGCAAGATCAGAACAAAAAAGATCAGAACCAGGACGAGAACAAAGAAGACTCGGATAAAGACCAGGACAACAAGGACGACGATAAGCAAGGCGAAGACAAAAAGGATAGCCAAGACAGCAAGGATTCCGAGCAAGACGAAAAGAAGGAAAACGGCAAAGAGAAAGAGAAAGAAAAAGACGAGTCAAAAGGCAAAGACGATAAGTCCAAAAAGCCCGAGGACAAGTCGAAAGAGCAGCCCAACAAAAATATGGTATCCAAGGATCGAATCGAAGAAGCGCTTCGCAAGGTCCGAGAGAGAGAGCAAGAGAAGCGAGAACGTGATCGCGAACTGAAAGCAAAAGTGCTTGGACGTGTTCCTGTGGACAAGGATTGGTAGGCAGCATGCACACGCATTATTCACTCACAAGACCGCGATTGATCGCAATCGCGATGTTCACGCTGGTCGTGTTTCTATTTAGTTCGGCCACTCAGGCCCAGTCGCCAAAGCTAGTTGCATCGGTTGCGTCCAGCGAAGTCTATGAAGGTGAGTCGATCGAGTTTGTTCTTGAGCTTGCCAACGCGGAGAAACCGGGAAAGCCGGATGTTGCGCCGTTACGGGAGAATTTCATTGTCGAGGATTTGGGAGACGAATCGAGAAACCAATCGTCAACGCTAATTGTCAATGGCCGCGTTTCACAACGTAACAGTTTCAGCCATATCTATCGGTATCGACTCAAGCCCAAGACGTCGGGTTCGATCACCATCCCTTCGATTACCGCAATGGCGAACGGGAGTCAGATCGAGAGTAACACACTGACGATTGTCGTTCAAAAGCCTGAAGAACAAGATGTCGTGATAGCTGAGATTCAGTCGAGCCAAGACGAACTTTACCCCACGCAATCGTTTGCGTTGACGTTGAGGATCTTGGTCAAGCCGATGCCGGAAACGGGAGTGGAGCCGCTGCGGGCGCTCCGGAAACGTCCCCCCAACATCCAGATTGACTGGGCTGACGCACCGGATGGTTTGACCGCCGACGACAAGAGCGAGTGGTTACGGGCTCTGCTGGCCAAGAATGGCTTTGGCTTTACGCTCAACGATTTTAGTACTCAGTCGGGCTCTTTGTTCGACTCCCCCAGGGCCGCGTTATTCGATCTGAGCGCAGGCCGGGAGACACGCAAAGACAGCCAAGGGGACGAAATCGAGTATTACGTTTACGAGATCAAACGTATGTTTTATGCGGCGCGAACGGGCGTCTATAACTTTGGGCCAGCCATGATAAAAGGAACTTTTGTCGCTGGTGTTGAGGGTACAGAGTTCCTTGGAAAGCGGGTAGTTGCGATAGCACCGGCCAAGCAAGTGACCGTGCTGGATGTACCTTCACCTCGTCCCGATGGATTCGTTGGAGGGGTCGGGAAGTATCAAGTCACGGCGACCGCGAGCCCTATGAAGCTGCGGGTGGGTGACCCACTGACCCTCACGTTAGAGTTTGCGAAAGGGCGCAATAGCGGCTCACTCGCTATGATTTCTGCGCCCGATTTGAGTCTGTCGCCGACCATTGCCGAATCGTTCGATATCATCGATTCCAATCCGACGGGTCGAGTCGAAGGTGACACCAAGAAATTTGCGTACGCGTTACGGCCTAAAAAGCCAGGAGTGACCATCGAATCCATCGAGATGTCCACATTCGACCCGACGGAGCGCAAATTCACTCCTCTCTCGACATCGCCGATCCCTCTGGAGGTAACAGAAGCCTCCGCGCTGAATAGCAGCGAGCTGGTTGGTGGTTTTTCCAAGCCGAGTAATTCTGACATCAAGTTGAGTACCAAAGGCATCTACCAGAATATGCTTGATCCACGTTTGGTCCGCAATCAACGACCAAATTTTGGTTTGTACTTTGCGAGCTTAGGTCTGATGGGCTTGCTGACGGCTGGTACCGTGATTGCCATCCAGTTTGCTCGAGGGCGATCCGTTGACACTACCAAGCAACGTAGGCAGCGAGCGACCAGAACGGCGTTGAACAAGTTAGGTCAAATCCTTTATCAGAAGGGTGGTGATGTCGATACGGAGCAACTGCGAATGGTTCGATCTGCTTTTGTTGGATTAGTGGCAGACACGCATAATCGCCTTGTTGATGGCTTAACACCCTCGGATGTCTTGAAGGCGTTGGAACAGCAACAGGTCCTCGACGAGGATCGCGCCGTTGTTCAACGCATTTTGTCGACAAGAGAATCGTGTGAATATGGAGCGCATGATTCTATGGACATGGAAAAGCTCGTAGCGGAAGCATCGAACGTCATCCGTCGCATCGGCCCGAAATTAGAACGGAAGACAAAATGAACATGATCTTGCGTGTATTTTGCCTGTGTCTTTTTTGGTCGATGTTCCTATGCGGTCTTTCCCTTGCGGGTGCGGATGAGCGAGAACGCGATTTTCTCAAGGCATTAGATATCTTCGATAACTCGAAAACGCCGGAGGATTTCCATGCTGCGGCGAAGGCATTCGAATCGTTGCTGGAGGATGGATACGATAACGGGGCCGTAAACTACAATTTAGGGAAT
>CAIXME010000042.1 GCA_903920425.1 uncultured Pirellula sp.
CACCCCAACAGATACGCTCCCGGCGTCCGTAAACTTGATCGCGTTGCCGACTAGATTTATCAAGATCTGCCTGAGGCGTCCGGGATCGGTTTGAATCCATTTGGGGACGGCCGGGTCTAAACGGGAGACCACATTGATCTTCTTTGCATTGGCCCGCGCCGTCATGGTAACCACGACATCTTCGATCAGAGGACGAATATCCGTTGGAACACGCTCGACTGAAAACTTGCCAGCTTCAATCTTTGAGATGTCTAAAATGTCGTTGATCAACTCCAGCAAGCTCGAACCATTTCGGCGTATGGTCGTGATGTAGTCCAGAGCTTTTGTGTTTCGAGGATACTCTTCTAACTCTGCTTCCAGCAAATCCGCAAAGCCCAAGATCGCGGTCATGGGAGTCCGAATTTCATGGCTCATGTTCGCCAAAAACTCGGACTTAGAAACGCTTGCCGCTTGAGCAAGCCGATTGGCTTCGACCAATTCAAACTCAGCTAGTTTGGAGGCTGTAATATCGATGTGAACGCCAGCCATTCGCTTCGGATTGTTATCGGCATCTCTGGAGATCAACTGCCCTACAGCCAAAATCCATCTCGTTGATCCATCTTTATGCCGCATCTGCATCTCATTGCGGTACTCCTTGGTGTGGCCATCAAAATGATCCTGTATTACAGTCCATGCATTGCCGAGTGACTCAGGGTCCAAGAGCATTTCCCAAGCACGAACATTGGGCTCGATTTCAGACAGGTCGTAACCGAGCATTCCCGCCCAGCGTTCATTGAACTGCGCATGTCCCGATGGCACATCCCAATCCCAGACGCCCAATTGTGCGGCCTCCAAAATCACCTGCAAGCTTTTCGACTGCTCGCGTTGCGACGTGATGTCGACAAAGCAGGCGAGCACAGAGATGACATTTCCATCTGCACCCAAGATTGGCCGAGTGGTTACCGATATCCACTTGCGGATTCTGGACGAACCGCTAACGCCGAACACGAAATCCTTGATGGGCTTTCCCGTTCTCAGAGTGACCATCGCAGGATGCTCTTCACCCGGAAACGGCGAGCCATCTTCTCGGATCGAATGCCAGTCGTCGTCGACCGATTCTTTGCCCATCATCTGGCTTCGTGACAATCCAAGGATACGCTCAGCGGCAGGGTTGCAGTCAACAATTGCACCCGTGGCATCCTGTACAACGATTCCCTCCGAAACCGTATCGAGCACCACGCGTATCAGGTCACTATTGAACGCCAAGCAAGAATCCTTCCAATCAAAACGCCAAGAATTTGGTCATTGAGATCGATTAACGGCCGCAAACGAGAAGTCTCTTAGCAGACCAATTGAACAGAAACAAACAAGAGACGTGTTCAAAAATCAACACCGCACCAGCTAGTAAACATCGAACTCAGGGGGCAGAGGGAAAGAATTCCCTGGACTCCTCGTCGGGTGGCGTCCTAACGGGTTCGGCTTGCAGGGTTTTCTCAAGCGATTCGATTACCTTGTTTTGTGCAATCGCTTCTGCTTCTAAACCTACCGCCTGATAAGCGGACACCAATCGCTTTCGCGTGGCAATGCGGCGGTTGTCTTGTCGGATCGCCATTTCAAACTTGTTGATTGCCTCCTTAGGTCTATTGGCGATCATGAGCGTCTCGCCCAGCGAGTCGAGAATCTCAGGATTGTTAGGAGCAAGCGTTATAGCGCGATTGAGCAACTCGAATGCTCGATCGAGCTCTGGCTTGGGCTGTTTCGCTAGGCACAAAGCTAGGTTATTGATCGCAATGAGATTTCCCGGCTCTTTTGTCAGTCCTCGCTCCCAATGCTTCATCGCTTCCTTGGTTTTTCCGAGTGCATAGTATCCCTCCGCCAGGATCATGTGCGCAGTCGCCGAAGTGATTCCATCTTCGTCTTGTTTTTTCAGCACTTCCAAGAGTTTCTTGGTTGGCTTTATCTTGAGAGGCAAAAGCCTAGCGATATCACCGCTGATATTGGAGTTCGCGGGATCAGTCTCTGCCGCCTTTTCCAAGAGAGAAAGGTCAGCGGTATAAAATCCCTTTGCGATTTCTCGGATCGATTTGTTGTAGAGCGCCCGTTGAACTTCGGATAAAGATCGACGAATCTGCACGCGTGTGCTAGTTGGCGAGAATCCTTCGCTCAACACTTCTTCTGCGCGTTCAAGCCGGCCAGTCAAGCGGCGAGCTTCGGCCACAGCCAAACGATCGGACTCAACTTCTTGGGGTGTGTTGAGTTTCGGGGCATAGTACTCTTCAACAAAGAAGGCAGCTTCGCGAAGCCCTTCTTCGTTTCCGATACGAGCATACAATCGAGCCAGATCGAGGTTCAGTTCGGGCTTAATTAGAACGGCCTTCTTTACCGTCTCAATTGCTTTGGGAATATCGTTGGACTGCTCCAACAAACTCGAGTAGACCAGCATTAGTCGATAGTCGGTATCCTTCCACTTGCCGGCGAGTTCCAAGTTCTCAAGAAGGTCTTTGATCGCTACCTCTTTTCCCTTTGCTTTAGCGATCAGTCTCTCTTTGGCCATCCATGCATTTGCGGGAGGCGACTCCCCGTATTTACCGGCAGCGAGGTCGGCCATTTCTTCCATGGCTTCGTCCGATTTACCAGAAATGGAGTAGATCAAGCCGAGTCGATAATGCGCCAGCTGATTGGTGGGATCGATGGCCACTATTCTTTTGCCAAGAAGCTCTACGTAACGTCGCGTTAAATCCGATATCTCAAAACCGCTTTTCGGGGCAGTTGAAACGGGGAACCCAGGCAGCTTGGTGAACTCCTCTTCGCGACTTTGATGGTAGGCGTTCTCAAGCGACTTGGTCGTACAGCGAGTCTCGCTCTCGACCGAGAAGCGTTGTATCTGGCTATCGCGACGACTGAATACAAAGAATGCAAAGATGATGTAAACGGAAGCCAGCAGAACGATCGCAGGTAGATTGATCCAGAACGCAACCCAGTTGCGTGAGAACTTCCACCCGCGAGCGATGTCCAAAACACCGCCAAGCACCCCGATAGGGTTCAAAAAGCTCTTGAACGCTTCTCGCACGATCCATCGCGCATCTCCGAATAACGTCGAGATACTCATCGGGAGTTTACCTCATCATCCATTTCCATCGGACCAAAGTCTGTTTCACGAAGCGGCATTCGGACAACCAAAGTCGGAAGTCCACAAACCCAATTCCAAATCAAAGCAAATAAAGGGAAATCGACGTTCACGAATTCGAAAGGAATCGGATCAAACAAGGTCGCCACAAAATGATCGACGCTCGTGAGCAGCAGAATGCCTACGCCAAGCACCCCCAATGTCCAAACAAGATTCCATTCAATCCAGTTTCCATCGCGAGAAGCCAACCATGCGATCAACGTCCAGGAACATGCGTGCACGGCCAACCATACCAATACCGACGCAACCAGAGTGAACAGGGCAGGTACAAGGTTGCGGCGGCCGGCTAGGATCAAAAACAAACCGATCCCCAAAAAGCTACCAACGCTATCCAATGTTCCCGAAGTGGGAAAGCGATCCGCGATCCCTTGACCAAAGACGACCGAAAAACCCTCGCGAATATTGGATTGCCCAAAGGTTTCCGCGAGCCCAGAGGTCATGGAAACGAGCGCCATCTGTAACGTTTCGAACCCACCTTGATTTCCGATCCAATCGAAAACGGCAGGTGACAACAATACTAATCCAAGCGACACAGCAAACGCGAAGTGCTCGCCCGCGACTCGCCCGAACACCCATGCCATCAAGACCAGCCCTAGAGCAAATACTGGAACAGAGGGAAGTCCTGTCAGCAATCCTAACGCGATAAAAACCGCAGCCAAAGACCACAGACATATCAACCCAACCAAGCGTTGGTTACGAAATGGGCCTTGCCATGCCCCCCTGGCCAACGCGATGCCTACACCCGCGATCACACAAACCAGAAAGAACATGTGATCGGGCTCGGAAAGCCATGAAGTCCAGAAAGGCCAACTGGCCCATACACCAGCGAGCACCAACACCCAATTGACGACTTCAACCCAAACGGGAAACCGCTCCAAAGCAGGTGATGGCGCCCCCTCATCGCTGAGTGTTGATTCAGAAACTGTTACGGCACGTTTCATATAGTTTTCAAATTGATCTTGCAAGAATCGAGAGTGGACAATATTCCAGCTTCTCCAAGCCTGCTGTGTCGAAAAAAGGGCATGTCGTGGTAAAACTAAAGGGATCTAAATCCTGGCGCACAACATGGAAAGCGTAAGCCACTGTACCGATGTCGTATGTTCTCAACGTATTGTATCTATTGCTTTTGCTTTCCGTTAGCCCTTGGATCGCTTGGCAAAGTTGGCATCGCGGGCGGTATCGCCGAGGATGGAAAGAAAAGTTCTTTGGGCCCCCTGCCGACGCAAGTTCTGCGTCGGACACCGTTTGGCTGCATGCAGTCAGCGTTGGAGAAGTGCAGGTGCTACGCACTTTAGTTGAACAACTCGCGTTTCACCGCCCCGATCTTCGCATCGTCATCACGGTAACCACAGATAGTGGAATCGACCTCGCGAGAAGACTGTTCCACAAATATGATGTTTTCTTCACACCATTTGATTTCACGTGGGCCATGCGTCGCGCGTTCAGAATTTGGAACCCCAAGCTAATCATCTTGGCCGAACTAGAATTGTGGCCAAATTGGCTCAAAGCGGCTGAGCGATTCGGTTGCCCCGTGGCTGTATTCAACGGCAGGTTGAGCGAACGAAGCATGCGTGGTTATGCACGGCTTGGTTGGTTGGTCAAGCCGTGCCTTCAATCCATCGATTGGATCGGTGCGCAATCTGAGACCTATGCCAGCCGATTTAAAGAACTCGGCGCGCACCCCGACCGCGTCACAGTCACTGGAAATACCAAGTTTGATGGAGCAAGCGGAGACAGGGGCTGCCCAGAAGTCCTCAAACTAAAAAGGTTCCTGTTGATCTCTTCTGAGGATGTAGTCTGGGTTGCGGGTAGCACCCAAGCACCGGAAGAAGAGCTTGTATTGAAGACATACCTAAAGCTGTCGACAGAGTTCCCCAATCTTAAGCTACTCTTGGTACCACGTCATGCGGAGCGATTTTCTGAGGTCGCGAAACAGATAGAAACGATGAAACTACCGTGGGCCCGTCGCAGTACATCCATCGACTCCGTCAGCCGTCCCGACTGGAAGATTTTCCTCGGTGATTCCGTTGGAGAATTGAGATGGTGGTGGGGACTGGCGGATATTGGATTCGTCGGGGGCAGCTTTGGCGATCGAGGTGGGCAAAACATGATTGAGCCGTGCGCCTATGGCGTTGCGACCTGCTTTGGACCCAACACCAAAAATTTCACCGATATCGTACGGCTGCTTCGAGAAGGAAAAGCATGCGAACAACTCCCATGCGAAGAGGATCTGTTTGTTTGGATCAGAAGCATGGCTGCCTCGCCTGAACTCCGACAATCGCTTGGCCGTGCGGCAATGGAATTATGCCAGAAGCATCGTGGCGCCACGCTGCGCACCTGGCATGCCCTGGAACCTTTTTTACCGCAGCAACCAAAAGTATCGGAATAGAACTTCGTTCGATGCAACCGCTCGCATCAGCACTAGCTAAAATAGGTAGGATTGCTTTTCCCTCTCAACACTTCTACCGAGTAGCCATCCATGAAAACACTTCTTTGTTTTTCTGCATTCCTTTTGTGCTTATGCCAATCCGCTTGGTCCCAATCAAGTCGAGTTTTTGACTCGTTAGCCATGAAGAGCGATATCCTAGCAGGAGATCGCAAGTACGCCATTTACTTGCCTCCAGGATACGACACATCAAGTCGCAGCTACCCGGTTCTGTATCTATTGCACGGCGCTGGGGACGATCAAACAGGTTGGTTGCAGTTCGGCGAAGTACAGTCGATCGCGGACAAAGCAATCCAAGCGGGAACGGCCACACCCATGATCATTGTGATGCCAGACGCCAACACGGGACGGCGTGGCTACTTTAACGACCCACTCGGCGAATGGCGTTATGAAGACTTCTTCTTTCAGGAGTTTCTGCCCTACATCGAAAAAACCTATCGAGCCAAAACAGAGAAGAGATACCGCGCGATTGCTGGTCTATCCATGGGAGGAGGCGGCACGTTCATGTATGCCCTGCATCACCCAGAACTCTTTGCGGCAGCATGCCCGCTGAGCGCTAGCACTGGCCCACTGTCATTCGAAGAAGCCAAAGAGAGAGCGATGCGCGGCGTCCCTGGCAGTGCCGCTTCGAGCGAATCCCCAAAACCAACCGAAGAGCAATTGAAGGCACACTACCTTCAACACAGTGCACTGGAGCTTGTAAATCGAGTTCCAGACGACCAGAAGAAAGCAGTACGCTGGTACATCGATTGCGGCGATGACGATTTCCTCTATGAAGGCAACGCATTGGTGCATGTCGCCATGCGCAAGAAGGACATTCCTCACGAATTCAGAGTCCGGGACGGCGGCCACAAATGGAGCTACTGGCGAGAATCCTTGCCCAGCGTTCTCTCGTTCGTAACAACTTCGTTTCACCAAGACTAACTGTCTTTCCGGACCATCAGCCTCAACGCTCGCGAGGGAATTCGGTTGCATTGCATAGCATTAGCGACTCAAGCCAATCTCGCCAGCGTCTGGTCGAAACAGCATCCATTAATGGCTCCATGAGTTGCGGGATCGGCACTTGCCGATTGCCCGCGAGCCATGTGAGCGAACCATTCCACAGCCCACTGCCATCGACTTCGATTCGCAATTGCAGCGGATCGGAATTGCGACGGTCGGCGAAACAGGTTTGCAAATCCACATGCCCGAGCCGGTTCCAGGTACTGGCACCAAATCGCGAACCTTCCACAAATTGAAGCTGGGGTTGCGATCTGCCTTCGCGAGTGAACCGTAGCGTCCTACTGCTGGACGCAGGAATTGCTGTATCCTTGGCGATCAGTATTTTCGGAACTCCGACGCGAGTATCCTCTTCTTGAATAATCACCCCGAGATCATAGGTAGTAGCCGAGTGCGCGACGGGTGCATTGGGAGCGATAGGGGGCATCATGTAGCGAGCTTGAATTGCCGCTCCACGGGCCAGATCGTTTGATTTGAGCATTGCCAAGACCGCATGAGGGCCAACCAGCCCGGAGAGTTGCTTTTGGATGTGCGGCATCCATCGCACGTCTCCAATCAGCAGGATGGTGTCAATGGATCTGGGGTCCAGCTTCGAACGCTCAATCGCTTCGCGAGCGAACGAGACGCTATCCCCCTCAAGATCATCGACCCATTCACTCAGCTTGTCCCGCTCTAGCGACCGCTCGATGCGTCCTCCTGGAAACTCAAACACAAACGGAACAGTGGCAGAAGTTCTTAGCCGATCGAAGGCTTTTTCCATCGTCCGTTGCAAACGAGACGCTGTATTTAAGTCATCCCGCACAACGCCGCCGAGCTTGGACTCCACCTCCTGTGCAAGCCTTTTCGCCGCTCGATCGTGCCAACGAGTAATGCCTCGCTTCCAGTCACCTACCGACGCGAGCATGCGGACCGCTACGCCCGCCACCGTGACCACCGAGGCTTCGCATGCGGTGCCATCGAGCATGCACACCAAGATGTTCTTTTTATAGTTTTCAGCCGTACCGTTCGCGTAAGCAAGCCGCGATTCGATCTCCGTGAAGGCCAGCGCGGCCGCTAATGGTTTATCCAACAATTGCAGAACCTCGACACCTGCGACCGAACAAGCAGTCTTGGTGCTGAGGCGATGCATCTGGTCATAGCAGGCTGGTACTGTCACCACGGCGTGAGAAGCGTTGGGCAGTTTGTACCGAGCGGATACCGCCAACTGCCGAATGATGCTGGCCACCAAAACTTCCGGTGGGACCTGTCGACCTCCAAACGGGCGTTCCAACATGGGTAGCCCGTACCAACGTTGCATACCGTAAAATATCTGATTGGGCTTCGCGGCTCGTTGGCTAGCGGCATGTTCGCCGATGGCGATGTTTTCACCATCACTGAAAAGCATGTTGCGCAATTCAGTAGACTCGCCATCGACCAGAATCTCCTCGACCTTGTGCTCCGCGTCGACAAAACTAACGCGAGAATGGACCATCCCCAATTCGATGCCCACCGCCGCAAACGAACGATGCGACGTGGATTTCCCCGTCCCAAAGCTGGTGGGATGTTCTACCCCGATCTTAGGCAATTTGCTCTCTGCGAAACCGACGCGAGACGCCATCACTGGCCGCTCGATCAGATTGAGCTTGATCAACTTTTCAATCAGCTCACTCGCGGATTGACACCGATCGTCACGATTCTTGGCGACGAGAGATTGAAAAACAGAATCCAATCGAATATCGACATCGCTGCGAGCTTCGTAGAGCGCTTGAGGCTTGCGATTGATCTGTGCCAGTGCCGTTTGTACTACCTCCCCTTGAAACATGGGCCGGCCAGTGAGGAGATAGAAAATCGTTGCCCCCAAAGAATAGAGATCGCTCCGGTGGTCCACCTTTTCTGGCTCATTGATTTGCTCTGGGGACATGAACTCTACGGTACCGAGCAACTGCGTTTCCTTACGAATACCTGCACCGATGTGATCTCGCAGAACCGCTAAACCAAAGTCCAGTATTTTCAGCGTACCGGATCCCGTCACCATCATATTGCTGGGCTTGATGTCGCGATGCACAATGCCTTGGGCGTGCGCATACTCCAGTGCAGAAGCCGACTGACGCAGGATTTCTACGACCTCTTTGGCATTGAGGGGCCCCGAGTTCGAGAGCCTATCGGATAGCACTTCTCCTTGAATGAGCTCCATGACCAAGTAGTGCACCGGCGTGTTAGCAGCTCGATAGCACCCTGCATCAAATGCAGTAACGATATTCGGATGCATCAATCGAGCTGTCGCGCGCACTTCGGAATAGAATCGTTCTACGGCGATCGCATCTTCCGAAAGGCCTCTGGGCAAAATTTTGAGTGCGACCAAGCGGTCCATCGTGCGATGGCGAGCGCGAAACACTTGCCCCATCCCACCAGCCCCGATCTTTTCTTCGATTAGATACTCACCCAGAATGGGCAACGAGGTACCCTTATCTCGTTCGAAGAATTGAGGAGTCGTCTCATATTCGACGGACTCTTGGCTTACTTCAAAGCCGCAGTCGTCGGGTTCATTTAGGGAAAATTCACGTGTGACCCCATGACGCGTGGGCTCGCGGGGTGTTCGGTCGGTACTCACAAGAATAACCCTTGTATCTACAGCGTTGGAGAGGTTCCTTTTGTAGAACTATCGTGACAGTTCTACCATCATAACACATGCGAGTCGGTTATTCCGCGGGACGGTCTGTTGCAGCTCGCAGTGCATCAAGCTCCTCTTGGAGCGGTCCTAAATCGAGTACCGGTTCAATGGCCACATCTCTTCCTTGCGGAGCCACTGGCCGTTGCTTGCAGGCAAAGAAGTGGGTCAAGTAACGAATAGGCGTGTTTTCTTCTGGCACTTTGAATCGATCTCCCTTCTGCAGGATAGGGCGATAATCATGCATCTGTCCAAATTGGCGCTCGCCAGCCGCCTGGCATGGGAACCAATGTCCTTCGCCTTGCGGATCCTCCAAATAGAACTCGGGGTAGCAATGCTCTGGAACCCATACGCACCGTGCAGGAATCTTGCTTGCACGACACAACGCGACAAAGATACCGGTCATCTCTTCACAGTCTCCTTGTTTGTCTTTCAACGCATCCGCGATCTTTCGTATCGGTCCATTGCGGTACTTGATGTTTTCCCTCACCCAATCGTAAATCAATTCGACATGTTCCCATGCCGTGGCAGGCTCCTTGGCTGCAATTTGTTTTGCAACCCTCTTTATCTCACCAATCTCGACATCGATGTACGGACTTGAGCCCATGAACCAATTGAGCTCCTTCGTCAATTTCTTGGGTATCACAAAAACAGACGTATCAGGTGGCGGATCGATAAAGGCTTTTTCGATCTCGACATTCACGAGCAAGTTCAATTGATTGTTGGGCCCCAATTGAGTGTACTTCATCACCAACTGCCGAGCGTATGCGTTCTGCTTGCTGCCGGCCGGTAGATCGCGAAACTCCCAATAGAATTGGTCGGGTATCTCCGACGATGTCACCACCACGCGTTGCTCAGGCCAGTTCATAGGAAAAGGCATGGTCGCCCTCAGGTCGGTACACCAATTGTCATTAGCAAAGAAGCGCATCCCAAACTGCATCTCCATCTTGCGTGGGGCGAACAACTGTATCCCAGGAGTGCTCTCCTCTTCGTCCTCGCCTGATTCATTCTCACCAGGTTCTTTCGCGCCGGGGGAGTCGTTGGCTCGACTTTTGGATTTGCTGTTCTTACTCTTCGCTTGGCTGGCTTTTGTCGAGGCTGACTTACTTGGCGTTTCCGTGTTCGACGGTTCATCAATCGCCGGTGCATCGTTATCAGCTGGATCCTGAGCGTAACCAACGTTCAAGCTGCAAATGCACAGGACAAAGAATCGCATGAACGAGTATAGAGAGATTTTTGCAAGCGGCATTTCGCACCTTAACGAGCATGAACGCAGAACTAGCCTTGGTCCTATTCTGATTGCAAAAAACTATACGTCGCGGTCCTCACGCGTGTCTTGTAATAAAATCGCACAAATTACCCATGTGCCAAAGATTCCGCCCCGCCATCGGCCGGCTTGTGCTACTCATCTGTAGGCAATGTAACGATTGTGAGAATTACGCAGAGAATACCCTTATCACAGCTACCGCTTGACTTTTAGCGTCGGTAACTGGGTTTTCAACGACTGGATCGCCTGGTCACTCACACTAGTATCGTTCAGTAGCAGGTCCTTTAGATTGGGTAACTTTGCCAACAGACCAATCCCTGCATCGGTTACCTTGGTCTTGCCCAAATGCAAAAACTCCAACGATTTCATTTGCAGCAAAAGCGGGAGCGTTGCATCGCTAACCCCATCCACATCGTCCAAATTGAGCCGCTTCAATGGTAGGTCAGCAAGAAAAGCGATTCCTGGATCCGTTACGTCGGCACGCAACAAGTTGATGTCGCTGATAGACTTACAACCGCCCAAGACTTGCAACGCAGCATCGTCCACTTTGGACTCTCCAAGGTCTACCATCGTAACGTTCTTTAGCGATGGCATGTGCATGCGTAGCCCTTCTGAAGTCACACCGGATCCTCGCAGTTTTAACTTGGTCAGTTCTTTAGCGTTGACCAACTCCGCAAGCGCCCCGTCACCCGACGGCGTTTGAAAGAGATCCAACTCCTTAAGCTTCGCTAGTTTGGATAACGACCCATAACCAGCGTCGGTTACCGCTGAGTTACGAATTGCGACCGACGTAAGGTTGGTGAGTGTTCCTAGATACTGCATGCCGGAATCGGTGACACCCGCGCCGGAAATCGTCAGGCTGCGAAGCTTGGTTAGACCGCCTATCTGTTTCAATACGTCGAGATCCGCATAGCAATCCATCAAGTCCAATAGCTCAAGCTGGGTCATTGCCCCTAGTCGCATCAAGCTCGCGCTTGATAATTTCGTTCCAGGAATCCTCAATCGCTTTATCGATTTACTTTGAGCCAAAACATCCATCGACTCACCAGCGATATCGCAATGATCCAGAACCAACTCCTCGATGGTTGTACTATCCTGGATTATGTTGCAGGCAGTTGTTTCCAGTTTCGACTTATCGATTCGAAGTGTTTTTAGTCCTTGTAGTGCGCAAACTAGATGGACATGGTTCGAGGTAATCAACGGACCGCCCAGACTGACGCTTGTCACGCTCTGTAGCTGCACGACGGCGCCTACGGCACTAGTCAAATTGCCTTCACAATCACGAAGATCGATAGAGGATGGCCGGCCATCCTTCTCAATAATAACCGCGCCACGGATAGATCGAAGCGAATTCAGTGCCTCCGCTTCTTGAGAAACACAGACGGTCGAAAACGCGATACCGAAGAGGAACGCAATGTAGACTCGCAACGTTGTCATTTTATGAGTTCGATGTTTAGAGGACCAAAGTAAAACAAAAAGGGGAGAGCCCGAAAGCCATCCCCTTATTGGAATTTTCTATCCCTCATCGCAACTGCGAACGCATTCCTCTTTTGGAAACGCGCCATTGCGATGAGGTCGTCATGTTCTCACCGGGAGTATTAGTATTCCCAGCCGCTTCGATACTCGCGAGTAACGAACTTGTTCAACTCAGGAACATTGGTGCATTTTAGTTCCTTGGCGTTCCATTCGAGCCGCTGTCCTTCTTTGGAACGCAGCGCCAAAATACCGACCAACATGGTCTCGGTCAGTCGACCTGCATAGTCAAAGTTGGACATGGTTCCTGGCTTGTATTCGCCAGTAATCGAGTTGACGAATTCCCACTTTTGTCGCTCGTCTGTTCCACCCTTGAATGGAATGCGAGGCAATGTTTGATCAGGAAGCTTGTACGAAGCGTACTTGGCTTCTGGCAGCAGTTGGTACTGAGCGCCGTAATCGTTTTCTGAGAAGAGCAGTCCATCAGAACCTACGACGAGCGCGCCGCTGGTCTTGTTACCACCTGCACGTTGCTTAGCAACCTTTTCCAAGAAGGACTTCGGTAGTTGGTTGAGCAACTTGTCATCTGGAAGATTTCCACCATCGTACCAGTAGAAATCGGTTGCAACCAAACCATCGCGAGCAGCAAACTCAAATTTGAGAGTTGAGTTCGATGGGTACGTTTCGTTTTCGACGAGACCCGAGTTCTTGACGGCTGTCACAGCGACAGGATCCCAAAGCTTCAATGCCATCACTGGCATGTTGGTGGTATGGCAAGCCATGTCACCCAAAGCGCCGGTACCAAAGTCCAACCAACCGCGCCAGTTAAAGTCGTGATAGACGCGACCATCTTTGTATGGACGCATCGCAGCAGGGCCGATCCAAGCATCCCAATTCAATTCATCAGGCACTTTGTCTTCGCCCGCTGGACGACCGGTACCTTGTGGCCAAATCGGACGGTTTGTCCAAACGTGCACTTCTTTAACGGTTCCAATCGCACCGGACCGAATCACTTCGACTGCTTCGCGAAGGCCATTTTCGGAAGTGCCTTGGTTACCCATTTGCGTGACTACGCCCATTTCCTTGGCGACTTCGCGCATCTTGCGAGCTTCGCCAATCGACCATGTCAAAGGCTTCTGGCAATAGACGTGCTTCTTCATCTTCATCGCACGGATCGCAGCGGTGGCGTGCGTATGGTCCGGAGTGCTGACAGTCACGAGATCAAATTTTTCACCAAGAGCTGCGTACATCTCGCGGAAGTCCTGGAACTGCGCGGCGTCTTTGAACTCGCGGCCTTTCTTGGTCAGTGTCCGCTTGTCAACATCGCACAATCCAACGATCTTGACTCCCATTTCGCTGATGTGACTGCAGTCGCTGCTGCCTTTGCCACCCACGCCTACGCATGCTGCCGCGAGCGATTGCAATGCGGAGCCTTGAACCTTTGGAATCGCCTGAGTTCCAACCCAATACCCTGCGCCAACTGCCGCAGTCGTTTTGATAAAGGCGCGACGCGAATTTTTATTTGACATTCGAAACAACCTTGGTGTTACAACAATAAAACGTGAATCGGCTCATCCAGCCCTTCTAAAGGTGCTCGACAATCCGCTAAACGGAACTTAACGCGGACTCAGTATAAATTGCCAACGAGCAAACCAACAAGCCGCACGTTGTCAAAAAACACCCCTCAACTAAACTTTATTGCCTACCCACTTCCATCCCAATTTAGGAGTCCACGATGGCGATTAGCCTTCGATTTCATCTGAGCGCTATACTTCTTTCCGCAGCTTGCTTTTCAAGCACAACTAATGCTGCCAACCCCAGTATCGCTTCGGACGATACAGCGAGCGTTCAAAAGTTAACCGAATCAGGCTTCAGCTTGATCAAAAACGATAAAGGCGAGATCCGGGAGATCACGGTCGCTCGGGACAAGAATTCGGACGCATTGATGCCATTGGTGGCTGGTTTGCCGAATCTGGAGTCGATCCAGTTTTCTGGGCCGGGGATATCCGATTCGGGGCTGGAAGTTCTAACAGGGCTGCCTTTGCTCAAGAAACTGGACCTTTCTGGTTCAGGCATCACCGACAAAACGATGGTCATCATCGGAAAGCTCAAGAACCTGCAGGTTCTCAATTTGCGTTTGACCGGCATCACGAACGATAGTCTCGTGAATCTCAAGGACCTTTCCAAGCTCCGCGCGATCGATCTGCGAAACTCCAACATTACGGATCCGGGCGTGGCGCATTTGAGCTCGATCAAGTCTTTGGTCGACGTGCAATTGGAACGTACCAAGATCACCGACAGCGCGGTCGAATCATTGACCAACCTAACGGCACTCAAGTCGATCAACTTGAACACGACCGGAATCACCAACAAGTCGTTGAAGCTGCTAGGAAATCTGACCGCCCTCGAATCGATCCAAGCCGATGCAGCTCGCATCAATGATGAGGGACTGCCCTTTTTGGCTTCACTCAAAAACCTCAAGCGATTGCGGTTGCGAGATACCGACATTACTGGTGCAGGATTCAAGAGCCTTGCCGGCCTGACCAATCTGCAACGTTTGGAACTGCGCATCACCTCGATGGACGACGAAGGCATGGAAGTGATCAGCGCCTTGCCAAAGGTCGACTATCTGGATTTGAGCGAGTGCCGCCTCATATCCAAGACGGGTCTTGCGATGATTGGAAAGCTCAAGGGACTTAAGAACCTAGAACTATGGGAGACCAAACTGAACGACGAAGCGATGGCATCCCTGGGCGAGTTGACTAATCTGGTCGAACTGAATCTCGAAGCGACCAAGATCACCAACGATTCGATCTCCACGTTGCTCAAGTTTTCCAATCTTCAAAAGCTGAACATTGCAGGGACGCAGCTTGATGACGAAGCGGTTGCGAAGCTAGCAGCACTGAAGAAGCTCAAATCACTGAATGTGTCCAACACATCGATCACATCCAGTGCAGTCGAATCGCTTGAAAAGCAGCTTCCAGGACTGGAAATCACCAAGTAAATCGCAGTTCAAACATCTGAATCAGCGGATGGTCAGCAACGCAAATTCCTGCGTTGCATCGTCGAAAAAGAAACAAAAAAACCGAGCTAGTGCAATGTTGCAAAAGCTCGGTTTTTTTATTGATTCGTTTGGCCTCATGACCAACCGACAGGATTTAAAAAAGCATTACGCTGCTGGTGCAGCTGGTGCTGGAGCTGGTGGTGCTGGAGCAGCAGGAGCTGGAGCGGCAGGAGCTGCTGCAGGTGCTGGTGGAACAGCTGCGCCGGTGCTGATGGAACCAGCATCGACTGTTGTTCCGCAGGAGCTGCAACCAGCTGCTGGGACGGAAACGGTAACAGTAACCGCTTCGCCACAACCGCAGCTAGGTGCTGGAGCTGGAGCTGCACAACCGCAGCTTGGTGCAGGAGCTGCACAACCACAGCTTGGAGCTGGAGCTGCTTCGCAACCGCAGCTTGGAGCTGGTGCTGCACAACCGCAAGTTGGTGCTGGAGCTGGGCAGCATGTTGGTGCTGGAGCTGGTTCGCAGCATGAAGGAGCGCCGCTGCACTTGCTTGCAATCTTTGCCTTGATCTTGGCGATCAATCCACCGCCGTGGCAGGATGCTTGCTTCTTAGCATGCAACTTTGCCAAGATGCCTTGTCGACCGCAGCAGCTGCTTTCGCCGCCGCAACCAGCCATTGCGAATGAGCTGCTAAGAGCGAACGCTACTGCCAACGCTAGCGAAGCCAATCGTACTTTAATCATCTGAAACTTCCTCCTGAGAGACTTGAACGGATCCACGCAATGCCACGATGTACTTCCTGAGTGATGGACCTAATCTGTCAGAAACTGCTCTGACGCTCCGTGCCGCAATCCCGCCATCGTTACCGAACGTGGCGAATTTTGCCGGTTAGGGGCTTTGCGCAAAATTGGTAAGCTGGAAGGTTAGCAGACTGAAATTCGATGTCAACGACTCTTTGAATTGCTTGCAAACGACTGCGGGTGGTACGGAATTCGCCCAAAGTACAGGTCGAAAAACCGAAAATGCCTCTCAACAAAGAACTTGCGATTTGCTACATTCCGAATTGCTCCGTGTCGACGGCAGGGGCATTTTTCCCATTTCGAAGCTGGCTAGGAGATTTAAGACGTGGTTTTTCCGTTGGCGATGCTTTCCCAATACATCTTTGGCCCAGCACTATTTTTGCTTTCCGTTTTCATCGTCCTCATCATCTTGCTTCAACGCGGTCGAGGCGGCGGTTTGACTGGCGCATTGGGTGGTGCGGGTGGCGCTAGTGCGTTCGGAGTGAAAGCAGGGGATATTTTCACGAGAATCACCGCAGTTGCTGTGTTGCTTTGGATCGTACTATGCGCGGTGACGTGCTATTGGTACCTCCCCAAACCACTGGACATCGAAAGCGATCCGAGTGCCGCATCCAGCAGCTCATCGGGAATGGGTGGAATCGGTTCCGATCCAATCTCCGGCGGAGCAGGAGCAGCAGCACCAGCCTCCACCGACCCAGCGGCCTCTACCCCCGCAACACCACCTGTTCA
>CAIXME010000043.1 GCA_903920425.1 uncultured Pirellula sp.
AAACGGTGGCTGGTCAAACGGATCGCTTGGAGCTCCAAGCCAACGCGGTAGGAAACATCTCGGAACGGGCCAGACGCTTAGCCCTCGAAATTGCTCTACCAACTGACATTCGTTCGAAGCCCCTTAGATTCATCGACGACCAACACAAATCTTTGTACGCCATCCCACGCATCGTCACAGGCAACCCAATATCAACGGACACCAATTCTTTGAGTTAGGCAGGAGACTAGAGTAGGTCACTTAGATCCACGCGTTAGCCTGGTCGATTGGCTCGGCAAACGGGGGATCGGCCTTCGAGCCTGAGTCCTTCTCTTCGATTGTTATAATCGTCACAACCGTTACGCTTGCGGAGCTGAATCCTGGTCGATTGGAGTACTTGGTTCGATCTGCGAGCTAGTCTTTGGGACAGATTCTCGTCCCTAGTACTTTGATGATTTGTCCGTGAATAGCCAACTTCTCACGAATTCCGAACAACTGGAACCATTGCTTGACACTTGGCGAGCGTTGGCGTGCGGAAACCCATTCCAGCAACCGGAATGGCTCCTAACATGGTGGCAGCATTTCCAATCTCCCGGCGACGAACTATTCGTTTTGGTGGTCCGTGACGACGAGGACCGAGTGCGAGGAATCGCACCTTGGTATCGAGAACATAAAACCAAGACGATCCGATTCTTGGGCGATGGAAGCGTCTGTACCGACCACGCGAGCTTGCTCGTGGACTCGCAATTCCATGACGAGTCCATCCCTGCGATCATCGCCTCATCGCTTCTAGAACATTGGAAAAAGCATCCTGGTTGGTCGGCAGTCCAATTAGAGTCGGTCGATCGATGCGATTCCAAGATGCAGATGTTTGAAATGGCCATGAAAGAACATGGTTCTTGTGTGCACCATTGTCAGCCGGCCAATACATGGCAAGTCGATTTGCCCGATGGATGGAATGCGTTCCTCAATGGGCTATCCAAGAACTCAAGAAAGATGTTTCGCAAAAGAGCACAGGCTCTCGACGATATGCGTGTGCGATGGGTTTACGACCGCCATGACTTAGCTGAGTTCATGCCGATCTTGATCGAGTTGCATCAGAAACGTCGCAATGCATTGGGCGACGCGGGATGCTTTGCAAATCGTCGCTTCGAAGCATTTTTGCGAGAGGCAGCGCTACGACTGCTTGAACGAAATCAGTTACAAGCGTTTACGTTGTGGCACGGCCAGCGTCCTATCGCAGCGGACATCGGCTTTCGATCTCAGGAGCGCTGGCTATGTTATCAAGCGGGAATCGATCCCGAGTTCCTGGCGTTGGAGCCGGGTAAGTTGGCGAACGTATTGATCCTGCGCGATGCCGAGCGATTTGGGATCAAAGTGGTAGATTTTTTGAGAGGCGATGAGCCTTACAAACAGCAACTCAAAGCCCAGCCCAAGCCGTTCTGTACCGTTCGGTTTTCCCGACCGAATCTAGCAGGCAAAGCGGATCATTGGCGATGGGAAGTCACCGCCAAAACGAAACGCTGGATCAAAACGCTGCGACATCGACTCACCAAGCCCAAAGCCAGCGGTTCGGCAAATCCAGTTAACGTACCACCACCCGGTGAAAGTGAAGTCTAACTTCGCGATCGCAAACGCGGCGCACACCCTCGACCAAACATGTAGGTTCGTTCATGGATTGCCCCTGAGCAATCACCTCTTCGAGTTTGGTACCGGGAGGGACGGAAAAGGTGGTTTGATTGATTGTTTGGTTGCCCGCATCTAACTCCGGCACAATGAAGTGGCATGTCGCTCCAAAGGTGAGCATGCGAGCGGCGAATGCATCATGATATGGCCGCAAGCCGCGGAAGCTCGGCAGCAGTCCATGGTGGAGATTGATAATGCGACCGCCCGCAAACTTCCAGCATGTATCGGGAGGCAAGACACGCATGTAGCGAGCTAGGATTACGTAGTCCGCTTGGTACTTGTCGATCAATCGCACCATGGCTTCATCGTCGCCAGATCCGTCCTCCCGCCCGATGTACTCGAATGGTACCCCAAACTCG
>CAIXME010000044.1 GCA_903920425.1 uncultured Pirellula sp.
CGGAGCGGTCCACCGCTCGCGATGGTCGGTACATGAAAGTTGCCTTCGTTGTCTGTGGCAACCGAGGCTACCCCCTGAGGCTCCTTCCAATAGGACTGATTGTCGGTAGTAAAGGCCAGGTTAACCTTTCGTACCCATTCAGGGTTCTCGCTAGTCACTCGCCCCTTTATGGATGCTACGTTCCGGAGTCGTATCTCTCGATAAGCACCTGCTTGCTTGTTATCCACACGAATGGTTTGCCGACCAAAGTCCTCGTGTTGCATCTCAATACTGTACAACGGGTCGGATTCGATTGCAGGCAACGTCACAAAGCCATTCGCATCGGTTCTGCCAACCAAGCTATCCAGCATCTCCGGAGGAACAATGTCGTAGGCAACCGACGTTTTATAATTTTGAGCTTTAACTTGCACGCCGATCAGCGGCTGTCCATTGGGGGCCAATATTCGAAAACGTGTGTTGCTCTCGGGTGGCAACTGGATCGTGTATTCCTTAGTACTTTCTTTGCGAACCACCTCGTAAACGCTCTGCGACTGGATACTGTAACCCGGCGCGTACGCCCAGACGGTCCAGGAACCGCCAATTACATTTGAGCTTATCCAATCGACGGGGCACCTCAACTCGAACCTACCATTCGCATCGCTAACTGCTTCGACGATGCGACGCGGCTTCCACTGCAGGGGCAACCATAGCTTTGCATTTGCCACTGGCTTTCCCGCTGCGTCAACAATCTGTCCTCGCACCATTTTGGCATCAGCTTCTTTCGTATTGATGCTTGCCGTCGGACTATCGTCACCCACATTTTCTTCGGCTGGTTTCTCTGGAGTTGGCTCTTGCGCCTGTACAGTGCTAAGACGCACGCTACTGATCCCGATGGCGAGCAGTAGTAATGACAATCCTGCGAACCAACAGAATATCGGCGTTGATTGATTTCGTAGCGACGGACGATTGGAAAGCAACATCTTGACCCTCCGCGCAAGTTGACTTGATCGATCATAGAATGCCATGCCACCTGCAATCGCTGGATTACTGGCTCCTTTCGCGATCGACAATAGCAGTTCCGAGTATTCGATCCGGGCGAATTGGCTTTCTGCCGCGTCTGTCGCATGATCATCAGCGACTAGATCCTGACAGAGTCTCAGTTCTCGTCGCAGGCTCCAAAACAGCGGTTGGTACCACAACACGAGTTGACAAAGACTGACTAATTGCCATTTGACTAAGTCACGGCAGCGAACGTGCGACCACTCGTGGGCCAGACAGAATCGAAGTGAGGATGGATCGCCTGCAGCCATAGAAGGGGGGAGCAGAATTACAGGATTCCAACAGCCGAAGAACATGGGAGCACGAATCTCCTCTGACACTAGCAAGCGAACACCGTGGCCGCGTTTACCCGAAATTTCGTTCCACAAATCGAAGATCGACTGGTCTGCCCCCACCGCTCTTTTTGAAATGTTGCGCAACCGGACGGTTCCAATAATCCATTGGACCAAGCACCAAGAAAACACCATGCCATGAGTGACTAATAGAACTGCAGCGACAATCGACCAAACAGTTGGCCGATCTATCATCCCTCTACTCGCACTCTCGTTTGCACGTGCGGGCAAGTCGACCTGTCGCTCTCCATCGACAACTGAAAATGCGTCCGATCGAATCTGAGATTCGGATGCGAGAGCCTCGTGGGCTTCTGTGTTTGTCTGTTGGTTTGTCTGCAAGACTGAAACGTCGGTTGTTCCAAAGTGTGGTCGTGGCGGAGACGAGTGGCTTTGAGCTACAACGCGTTTTTGTTGATTTCCGTCTATTGAAAATATACCGAGCTGGAAACCGGGAGTACTGAGCGAACTGAATAGCAGTGGAACCAACACACATGCGACAACGCTCATAAAGATTAAGTTGACGCGGTCAATCGGTTGGCGAAGTCGATGAACGACGACCTTGGTAGCACCAAGAACAATCGCACCCGCCAATGCAAACTCCATCCAGTAGATAACTAACTGTTGCGACGTGGTCATAGACTCTACTCCTTTGCCTTCTGTTTTGCAGATCTAGCTTTGGCGATTAATCGCTCCAGTTCCCGCATCTCTTCCGTGGAAACGTCTTCCGCTTGCAACATGTTCAGCACGAGCTTGTCGAGAGCCCCATCGTAAACACGTTTCAGAAATCGCGAACTTACTTGTTCGATAGTGTGCTTGGGTGAATAGAAGAGCGTTCGCCCGACTGCCCGCTGTTTGACCAGACCTTTGTCTGCCATGATTCGCAAAAGCGTCTGCACGGTAGTGAAAGCTGTCTTCTGCTGAGCGTTCAAAGCTTCGTGGACATCACGCACTTTGGATTCGCCAAGGTCCCACAGCACCTTCAATATGTCGAGCTCGCGTTCACTCGGATTTAGTTCTGTCATGCCTGCCTCCTTCAACTAAACTATTAGTTTAGGCGTACGGCGAGATGCGTCAATAGCGGTATCAAGATTGTTTGACTTGAGTCTCTGCAGTGGTAGCAATCGGGGAAAATGGCGGCTGATGGGGAGAATTAAGTCCCAATGGATGTCGCCGTAATCTCCGACGAGTGGTCACGACGGAGATGTTTTGGGATTCTAGACTTACGCGAAAACGGAAAAAGGAAGCTCGAAAACACAAACAGGCCGACGTGTTGAGGCGTCGGCCTGCAGGGTTAATCGGAGTAACAATCTACACGCCTTCAAGGCCTTCTACTTTTCGGAAATTGCTTCTGTGGACTCGTCAACAGAGAACTCGAATTCGCTTGTCGAGAGGGGACCTGCGCCGGTGGAAGCAACATTGTTGACGGTGAGTTTCAAGCGATAAGACATACCCGGTTTTACGAAGGCAAGATTAGCTCCGTTGTAATCCGCAAGCATACGTGCTTCCTCATCCGGTCCTAAACTCGAAGGGGCCAGAACGATCGGGCTCACCTTCCGCGATCGAGGTTGCTCGTCAACCCATTCCACCTGTGCTCCTGCAAGGATGTGCTCGCCAGACTCTAGAACACGGCGTCGCACTCCATTTTCATCGACTAATTCAATCGCATAGCCAGGGAAAGTCGGAATCGTAGCTTCAATCGATTTGGTCAGAACATTTCGATAAAGAAGTTCAACGTCAATTTTTTGGCCCATCATAAAGTGAGTGACAGGCGGACCGAGGCGCATACCAGCTTGTAGTCCGTTGGCACCAGGAGTTCCCCAAAAAATCCTGCCTGCGTTGCCATGCTTCACCGACACGAACTGCTCCCGCAGCATGAAAGCGTAGGTCCAACCTTCTTTGCCAGCTTCGTCCTGAACAAGCTTCACTCGGACGGACCAGATCGTGTGGATGGTGCCACCTTCATTGCCAAACTTGGGAAGGACTTCGAGCATTGCACCTTCGGGGAGAACCCGAGTCCGAGCAATGCCCTGCAGTCGCTCGAAAAGAGAATCACTGACGTCATATTCATCGCGCCGAGTCTGTTGGTGCAGTATGGCCGCAATGACCTCCTCTTCGGTCAGTGGCGGTTGTTTCTGTCCGTCCACACGAAAATTAGTAGCGTTGAACCGTTTGATGGCTGCTGACAGGGGAGTGCCTTTGGAATCCTCTTGTTGTGAATTGATATTGCTGAGGCTCTTGAGTGGCGCAACGAATCGCTCGCGAACGATGAATCGCTCGCCTGACTGATTGTGTTGCAGAACGATTTGGAAAGCCCGCACTGGCGTGTCCTGAGGTGGCAACTCAACATAGTCGCCTCGAATGATCCATCCTTCCGGCAGTTGATGAAGCGTACCAAGTGCTGAGAGTAGACCGCTGACTGCTACCGAGTTTTCTTTATGGAGCTTATTCCAAGAAGCACAGGCAACCAGTTCGTCTTTGGTGAGTGATGGTTGATCATGGTTCGGGAACTTGTTACCCATCTCTTTGTTGAAGCGATCCACAGCAAAAGCTAAAGGGTCCACTGTTGGGGCGGTCGATGCTTCTTCCTGCCGTCCCAGTGCTTTATATACATGGTTCCATCGAGCGCTATTCGGAACAAAATAGACTTTCCCATCGACTTCAATTCGACGGTATTGCTCGGACAACTCGTTTCTTCCTTGCACAACCCAGGACGCTATATCATCCTTCAAGAGAGTTTGGTCTTTCTCGCCGCTGTAAGGGCTCAACAATTCCGTTTCCGAACTATTCTTGGCCGTCGCATCGCCGCCGATCGGGATTCGCTTCCATGTCAAATCCCCCAATCGCGGTGTAACGGGATGAGCGTCCGACTTCTTGCTCGTGGTCCAACCGCCGCGGATTTCCTTTTCCACAAGCCGAATGGAAATTTTACCGGAGTGGTCTTCGGGAATACTCCAATTGCCGTTGAAGCGGTTTTCCAGCCGCGACCACTTTAGTTCGATTTTGCCAGCGAAATCATTCTGTCCTTTATGGCAATTGGCGCATGCCATGTTCGTCCATGGCTTATGATCGAAAGGTGCTTTTCCAAAAACAAAGAGGCCATTCTGAAGCCTGCCTTCGTAGCGTCCAGGCTCCTTTTCCTGAAGTTCCACGGTCCCCCATTCGTCACTCGTCCATTTGCCGCTGATGTCAGGAGGCTCGGTTGTTGACCATGTCAGCATACCCAAGAAAAGCATTCCCATCGAACTTAGCATGATCATGAGTCCTTTACGATTTGAAGAAAAGTTGGAATGGTTAACGGCCTGTGGTACAAGCAGTTTGGGCAAGGGTGCAATCGAAGGTTGCTGTACGTGTGCTAAACACTCTTCGAGTAATAAAGAGACCTCGTTGGCAGATTCAAAACGGTCGCAGGCCTCCTTTGCCATCAACTTGGCAACGACCGCACACAACCAATCCGGAATATCGGGATTGATCTCTTGTATTGGACGGGGCTCTTTGTCCGTGATTAGTCGCAGCACGCTATAACTGGAATCGGCTCTGAATGGAGCGTGTCCCGTACACATGGCATACATGACGCTACCGAGGCTAAACAAGTCACTGCGTTGATCGACGAATTCCGCTCGAGCTTGCTCGGGGGACATGTACTGAGGAGTGCCAGCTAGTACACCGGTACGAGTGAGACTTGCATCGTCAACGGCTCGGGCTAATCCGAAATCCATTAGCTGCACTCGTTCGACGTTTTGATCCAAAAAGATATTGGCCGGCTTGATATCGCGATGCACGATGCCTTGTGCATGAGCCGCGGCGAGTCCCTTGGCGGCTTGCATGCCGATGCGCAGTATCTCGCGAACTTCAAGCGGGCCGTGGTCGCTCAATCGCTTTTGCAAAGAAACGCCGCGTGAATAGGTCATCACCAAATACGGCACACCTTGCCACTCGTCGACACAATGAATCGCCATCACATGATCATTGACCACCGCAGCAACGGCTTGGCCTTCGCGAGCAAAACGTTTTCGAGCCGCTCCCGAAGCTGCCAAATGCGGCAGCAACATCTTGATTGCCACAAAACGATTCAGTGACCGATCAAAGCCTTTGAATACTACGCCCATGCCTCCTTGCCCCAAGATCCCGATGATTTCGTAAGCACCAATGCGTCCGAGCATATTGGGATCATCGGTCGGGCCAAGCAGGTCGAGAAGCTTGGCAGTCGAAGGTTCGTTTGGTTCCGCGTCCGTCGCATCAGCGTTGCATTGAGAGAACGATGCGGTTCGAGAATGCAATAGCACGCTTTGGACATCGCTCCACCACTGCGCAGGTCCGATTGTCGCTTCGACGCGAGCCCGACAGGTTTCGCACTGTTCCAGATGGTCCTGCGCCGCTTCGTACTCTTCCGGAGTCAAGTTTCCTTGCAGCAGCGAATGGACTTGAGACACTTCTAGGCATTCAGTCGATAGATTCATTTCTCGTCACTCCAGACTTCAGACACTTCGAGAACTTTTTCCTTCAATCGCTGCATCACTTTGAAACGAGCCATGTAGACTGCGCCAGGTGTTTTGTTTTGTCGCCGAGCAACTTCGGCAACAGTCTCACCTTCGATCGATGTCAGCCAAAACATATCCCAAGTTACTTCCGTGAATTCACTCTGAATTTCTTCGGTCGCCCATCGTATCGCTTCGCGGCGACTCTCTTCCATCAACAGTTGCGCAGTCTTATCACTTCGATCTGGCTGTTCCCGCAGCATTTCATGCACACTGGTTGAGCCGCCGGGTGCGTCGGGTTTTCTGCGAGTCAACGCGTTGATGATCGCATTGCGAGTAATGCGAGAAAGCCATACTCGAAAAGGAGGCTGGTTCGCGTCAGGCTCCCAGGCCGCGATCGCTTTCGCGACAGACAAAAAGACTTGCTGAGCCAGGTCTTCCGCATCTGCATGCTGCAAGCCTTGTCCGCATGCCATCCGGACCACTACAGGTCGGTAAATCTCCAGAAAAACCGACCACGAAGCCGCATCCGCTGGGTCTTTGACCCTCAAAATCAAGCTTTCGTTCGTGTCTGGCCAATGGTGCATAGGGTTTCCTCTGTAAGTAACACACAGAACCCTATCTTATCTTTCGCAGAATCTTTCTGCCGGCGTTGACGTGCGAGCCGCACCGCCAGCCCCAGGGAGCTATGCGCTCAATGCGAATTGCCCATAGTGATATGAAAATTGCCCTCAGGAGTCCAATCGATCAGCAAGATTGCTTCAGTCGTCACGCTCTGAATTGTGCTAATGCTCCAGAACGACCGACTATTTGCAAAAGCACAGGAAAGTGCTCCGTAAAGCTACACATTGCAAAGACACAAGCGGATCAGATTGCGTTCATTTTGCAAACTGGCCGTCCAAGATAGCCTTCATCTCGTCCCACGCATTCGACGAGCCGACCAGCTTTCCGTCCGGGCCGATCAAGTAGTACACCGGCACAGAACTTACCGCCAACTGCCGCATCAAATCAGATTTTGCTCCCAGATAATTTTGCGCCCAATTTAGTTCCAGCTTTCGAGCGGTCTCCGCAGCTTGTACCGGTGAGTCGTCGATGTTCAGACCCACGACCGTCAAGGGTCGCTTTGAGTACCTCTCTACCTCCGCCTTCAAACTCGGCATCGAAACCATGCAGGGACCGCACCAAGTAGCCCAAACATGAAACAAAACGTATTGCCCCTGCATGTCGTCCACTAATCTTCCAACACCTTTCGAATCGGTGAACTTGAATGCACGCATGTCCGACCCAACACGCGGACCGATCCGGCATGGGATCTCAATATCTCCCAGTTCTAAATCCCCCTTCGCAGCTTGCGCATCGGTGATCGAGAGAGGAATGACTTTCTGGCCAATCGTTTCCACCAAGCATCCAGCGGGTTGCTCGTAGAGCTGGATGAGCAAGTCATATTCGCCTGCTTCGACTCCATGAATCTTGAGGCGTCCATCTTCACTCAGCTTTGCAAAATGATATTGTTGCGATGACAGCCACGTGTGAAAGTCCGGGCGGCTTGTCCAATCCGCTGATACCTGTTCGCGCGGATCGAAACTGAGCGGAGCAGCTGTCTGCGGACGAGGGATTCCAGCATTGCGCCTAACCAAATAGTTCAGCGACCAATTCTTGTTGAGTTCATCGTTCCTCCTGCCTGTTGCAACGACGCGGCCATGAACGGTCGCTCCACCACCACCCAAAACAATTTCCTTTGTCTTTCCGGACTCTATCTGCAGCGGAATCGACTCGCTCGAAGTCAGCTTCGATTCTCGCCAGGGACCAAGATAAGCATTGACCGAACCGTTCTCGGGAGGAAGCTTGTCAAAGCGAAAGTACCCATCGACGTCGGTTTTGACAAAATAGCTATCTTGAAACCTAGCTTCGGTAAGTTCGCGACTTGCAACCGGACTGAAATAGATGCCCTCATTTGCAATCGGCGTATCGCCTTGCATCAGCCGCCCCGATACCGATGCCCATGGCTGCAAGCGAATGGTTCCAATGGACTCGTTAGGTTGCCGAAGTACTTCCGCGAATCCCATATCGTTGAACACCCGAATGAGGCTAGGTTCGAAAGTCGCGGCTAGTTCGAATCGATTCTTGCCCTTGACTTCGAATGCGATACCAAATGAGTCATCAAGTCGGTCCGTTCTAAAGTGCTGTGCAAGCGTTGGCGTCCCGACCGCTACTTTGAACTCTTCGACTGGCTTTCCGTCGCTATCTTCTACCAACCCAACCCAAGCGGGTTTGGGTTCCAGTAGAAAGTCCTCCTGTACAGGAGCGTCTCCAATGGCCAGATCTTTTTGACCAAGTGCGGTTCGGTATCCGTCTGCTTCGATTCGCACTCGATATCGATTTCCAGTCTGACCGTAACTATCGAATTGGATCCTATACTCTCCATGCACTCCTTTTGCTCCGTTGTTCGCTTGAAAGTCGGTCGAATAGAAGTCGGGCGAAAAGGCCTTTACCGGAATGACCCGAAATGATTCGATCGGCTTTTTGGTGACGGAGTCGACAACGCTCCCAAAGATGGTTGGAGGCATCGCCAAGCGTACTTCATGAGGTTCCTCCTTGGCGATCAATACGATTTCCTGCGTACTGTATCCCTTTGCCTGAATGCTGAATTTCACTGCATCCGAGGGAGCCCAGTCCCACGAATACAAACCATTCTCATCGGCTCGATCAGGTATTCCAGATGTTAGTACATTGGGATGCACGTGGCTATAAAGAGCTTCGGTGCCTCGCCATTCTTCAATCCGCGCATAAGCCTTTGGCAAAGGCTTGCCTGCCGCATCGGTGATCCGAATCTTAAGCGGATGTCCGTTCTCAAGTTGAAAATCAACGTCTTGCAAACCATGGCTGATTTCTACATCCCTTTGTTGAGGAGCAAAGCCGGGCGCGACAACTGTAATTTTGCGTTTGCCCGGAGCCAAGTGAATCGTCTTGTACCGCCCGGCCGAATCGATCTCTGTTTCATTGACGCCGGAGGCCAAATAAGGCCGTTCATTCCAAATGACAATTCCTTTGGTCACTGGGTTTCCTATGGAGTCCTTAATTCGACCAGTTAAAACAATCCCCTTTTTTAAAGTAAGCGTCGCAGTCCCTGATCGCAATTGTTCCGTTGTGATTCCTTGTGTCTGCTTCAGTTCATTTCTTTGCGAGTCCCCCAGATAATCGGGGTGAGAGACGACCAAATCAAACTCGTAATCCTTGCCTGCGATTGGTCCGGGCGCATTGGTCACTTCCCAGACCCCTTGGTCGTTGGTCACTGCAGCATCTTCACCATTCGCCAACCAAGTGCTGATCATTGGCGACGGATTACTATCCCAAACCGGCTCGCTGACTTCCACACTGACATCCACTTTGGAGCCAGCAATCGGATTGCCGCTTTCATCCACAACCTTTCCGGAGATTTTATAGCCGCGCTGCAAACGGAATGTGATTGTGTTCGGAATGTCTTTGCCTTCTCCGTGTTTGCCGTCTGAAAAATTCAAGAACTGCGATACGTGTCCGGACTTAGATGGCCAAATCCGCATGATCCTCAGGCGACTTGGTATGGGCACACTGGCGATACCGTACTCGTCGGTCTTGAAGTCTCGATTTGGAAAGTCTCGCTTGCCGTCGTATTCCCAAATGCTGACATGAATGTCTGCTTCCGAGAGAGGCTGATCTACTTCATCTAGCACCCTAAGCGTGATGGACCTGGTCGTAGCCTCAACCACCTTCTTGCCATCTTCTGATTCAGTTGCCGCAGGTTTGGCCTCCTGTGCTCTAGTGGTTAACCCCAGAGCGCCAACGAGCGCAGACAAACCGAATGTAAGACAAGCTAACAACAAGACCGACCTACTGGAAAACGGATTCCGTCGGCGAGCCGTATCAAGAATGCATCCGATGCGATGCCCGACATGGCTGCTTCGCGACATGGCGATCCCGCCCGCAACCAGAGACCCACGAAATGTCTTCGCCACGGAAAGCAATGTCTCAGCATACTGACTCGCTTGCGAAGTGTGTTCTACAACCAAATCATCACAAGCGACCTCTCGAAGTCGCCTCATTTCATGCGATGCCCACCAAGCCAACGGATTGAACCAACACAACGAGCACACTAACCCAGCTAACATTTGCGTTGCCAAGTCTCTCCGCTTAACGTGTGCCAGCTCATGCATCACCACCAGTTTTCTTTTGTCCACTGACCACTGTTGAGCCGATTCGGGCAATAAAATGACTGGCCGCAACCATCCGAAGACCATCGGTGGCATTTCTCGATGATGAAGAACCAAGCGAATTTCGTGGTCTATTTGCATTTGGGCACGACAAACTCGAAGCAACTCTTGCCAGCCAGGGTCATCGTTCGAATTGCATTCGCAAAGCAAATGGTCTGCTGCCATATTAAGCCACACCAACCTCAACATGAGAACCAATGAGACGAGCAACCAAACGACAACAAGCGTCGTTGAAACAGTC
>CAIXME010000045.1 GCA_903920425.1 uncultured Pirellula sp.
GATGAAAGATAAAGCCATTAAACCAAACAAACAAATAGACATCGACACCCAGCTCCCTATTGGTATTTCTTGCTCTGAGAGGAAAACTTCGCAAAAGTATAATCCCTCATGCGCCATCTGTAGAGCGGTCAAGCAAACAGCAATGCGCCCGGTGGGTGCTCGGAAAAGCTGGCCATACAGTTTGCCGCAAACCGTCGTCGTTACAGAATGACGACAGTTGCCTTATCGAAATCTACCCATCCTAGGATGCAAACGGGTTCCTGGCCGGTCTCGAAATCAGTCCATTTGCCTCGGCATCGTCGACAAACAACTCCGTTTTGGGATCGATGCGCAACGTGCGTTGCAACGTCCAAGAAAGCGCTGCGGCATGGCAAGCGATGTGCGAACGTTTCATCACCTCTTCGTTTGCCACGGTTTTCTTTCGTGAACGCATGCAGTCAAAGAAATTGCGAGCATGGTTGGTGACGTCGAGCCCAACCACCTTTTTCTCCTTTTGAAGCTCTTCTTGCAGCGCGGCAATCGAGACCTGAATCTCACCGCTATCCCCAGTTTCGACGGATCCTTCGTCGCCCAAGAACCGAACAGGGCACGTCCCCATAGACTGAACCCAACCAGGGCGTGTTCCAAAAGGGGTTTCGAGGAAGTTAAGCAACAGCGAGACACCGTTTGCATAGGTGCAGCGAATACCTTTCGGGGACGGCTCATATTCCAGAGGCATAGAGTCATCCGATTGGTTCGCCCACTGGCAAAGGTCAACTGTGTGCGCCCCCCAGTCGAGCAATTTGGCTCCTGAATCGAAATCCCACTGTCCGCGCCAACGCCCTGCCACATACTGGCTGTTGTAAGGACGCCAGGGTGCGGGGCCAAGCCATAGATTCCAATCCACCACGTCGCGAGATGGCGTGGGTTCTGCAGGAAGCCAACTGGATTCAATGGCAGGCATATACACCGACGCAACTAGGGTCTTGAGCTTGCCGAGCTTTCCAGATTGCGCTAGCTGAACAGCTTTCACAAAATTAGGGACGCTACGTCGCTGGGTACCAGCTTGAAAGATACGACCGGTACGTTGGATGGTCGCTGCAAGCTTTTGACAATATTCAATCGTCAACCCGCAAGGCTTTTCGCAATAGACGTCCTTTCCCGCTTCAGCCGCCATCATCGCAGCCGATGCGTGCCACCGATCGCCTGTTGCGATAAGCAGCGCGTCGATGTCTTTTCGATCCAGAAGCTCACGAAAGTCGCGGACCGTCTGGCAAGCTTGATCGCCGTAATGCGAATCGACCAGTGCCTTACCTTCTCGCCGACGCGATTCCTGCACATCGGCAATCGCCACGCATCGCACATCCTGAAAGTTCAACATCGCTTTCAGATCGTACGTGCAACGTGGTCCAATACCGATCACGCCGAGCTGAATGCGATCACTCGGTGCGATGTTCCCGTCTCGCCCTAAAACGCTAGAGGGAACAATAGTGGGGAACGATGAGACAACCGCCGCCGTTGCAGCGGTGCGTGTCAGAAAGTTTCGGCGAGTTGTGGAATGAACATGATCGTTGCGGGGGTGCATGGCGAGCTCGTTGCTGATCGAGGATGGAGGGAGGATGCGAGGTTTCGCAGTACGCAGCATTCCCGTATTGTAACCAATACGATTGCATCCGTTTGCGTATTTTGCTCGTCCGTCCTCCAAATTCTATTTCGCCGAACCCTGCTTTCGCAAATAGCGATGGCACTCCATGCACTGCACAGTCATGTTCACATACCCAAGAGCCGCGCGGTCAAGATTTTCCTCGCGAGCCGCCTCGGTAATGACGAGCAAAGCGCGTCGAAAATCCGCACTTTGGTCCAAGTATCGCTGTGTGGTGTGCACGTTCCAGCTACTCTCCAAACTCAGAGCGGTCAGTCGCTGTGCCCCCGTGGCGATCATCTCATAGTCTTCTGTAGCTAATCCCTCGAGGATCGATTTAGAGTGCTCCAGCTTGAGTTCCATAAAATGATCTAGGCTCGCTTTGCTCGCGGGATCCTGAGCATGTCCCGGAATGCGAGCCACTAGAAATCCAGCAGTAATGACCAGCAAAACAGTCGCTATCAATCGCTTCATTTTTGTTTTCCTTTGTAAGTCGCACAATCTACGCGCGGTAGCAAACTGCCAACGCTTTCTTCTTCTTGTTCTTCGTGCTGTTCCAACACATCGAGAATCAGATTGAGCTCGCGGACTCCTGTCGTCCAAGAATCACAATCGCTTTCACCTTCTTGCATCCTATCTATCAGATGCTTTAGACGCGATGAAATGACTTCATGGTCACGATTGGACTGTCGCTGAACAGCTTGGGACTCGTGGGATCCCCAGCCACGCTGCTTCAGTAGCTCCTCGCAAATCAACTCTTCGTTCTTAAAATGTGAGGTAAGCCTCTCTTTGAGGTCAGATATCCTCGAGACGGCTTCTCGGAACTGGGCAGCACGCAACTTGGATTGATCGTGAAGCCACACCGATAGCTCCATCGCTTGCCGATCAAGCTCGCAATGCTCCTCCTTCCAACCCTGGAAAAGCACATCGGTTGTCGGCGCCGGCTTGGTTGTCATTTTGGATCTCCACTGGTTGTTCAAGAACTCGACAACGCCGATTTTGAAATCGACACCGTTGTAAACCACGTTTGTCACTTCCTTTACACAGTGCAAGTCGGGTGCCAAGGCGAACAAAGCGACCTCACCGGCTTCTCCGCCTGGAAATACAGAAGTCCGAACCGAAACATCTCTTGATTCCGCGCCGACGCTCGTGGCCGCATGTGCCGAATCGTCGCGCTCGCACAGAATCAAGTCACAGTTGCTCGCACATTGCAGACAAAGTCGACTATACTGTCGTTACTCCTAATGAAGTGATTCGTAGCGCGGTCGCAACTTGATTTCAACGCGTGTTTAGGAGTCGAGTTTCCGACGCTTAACGAGAAACTCGCCCCCACGATCCCACCGTCCCCCCACCTTTAAAGGCAATCACGTCTCATGATGGTTTCGGTTGTTCACTCGCTTTTGTTTGCCGTTTTGCACACCATTACATTCGGACAAGTCTACACATCAAAACCTGAAAAAGTTCCAACGAACGAAAGCTCCTCAGCAGCCGCATCCAACGCGTCTCCGCTGGCAAGCGAAATTGCCAAGGGAGCCAAAGCAAAGTGGATTTGGGGTA
>CAIXME010000046.1 GCA_903920425.1 uncultured Pirellula sp.
CTGATGACGAGTGCGCAAGAAAACTTCGCTACAAGGTATCCGATTACGGCCCTTTCGAGAAGGCTTTGATCTTTTGCATGCAAAGCTAGGCACCAAGGATGCGCGCTGCGTTCTGGCGTGAGCCTCGCGCTTTGCTTTGCTCAGGTCGTGTCAGGTCGGACGAGTCCGGGCACGGGAAATCAGGTGACTCGTTAGTCCGGTATTCTGGTAGTCCTGGGCTACTTGAGCGACACCGTCACTTCGGCACTGTAAACCGCTTGGCGATCTCCTCGTTCAGCAAGTGTCTTTTGGATACACTCCAATGATCGCTCTACTTTGCCTTCGAACAGCATACGCTCACCGGAAGCGATTTGGATTGGCTGCTCGAAATCGATCATCGCATCGTTGAGGCGAATGGTAATGCGATCGACGTCGCTGGATTGGATGTCAAATTTTTGACCTTCATGCGTTGCGATCACCAAGGCGCGCTCGCGCACATCCGCGGGCTCCACGGCCAACCAATAGAATCGGTTTCGAACCGCGTCATCTTGTTTCCAAACGATCTTTTCTGGATTCGTGATGCGTTCAAATTTTGCCATCCACGGCAGGGCTTCCGCATCCTGACGATCCATCCAGTGTCCTTTCCCTTCGTGCAATTTGACGAAATGCTGGTAGCCCTTGGGATCTTCCTTTTGCAGATCGTCCAGTTTGACGGCCCACTCGCCAGCGATCTTGTTTCGATTGTAAGCGGAATCATTTGCACCCATGTGCAACGTGAATGGGAGGTTCCGCAATCCTAACGGCGATGTTTCGTTCGGGTGACCAGCCATCATCGCGGCGGCAGCCAGCCGGTCCGCTAAGCGCGGCGCCAATTGATAAACACCATCGCCCCCAGCGGAGTAACCCATGATGTAAACTTTATTGGGATCTACGTCTTCGAATACGATCATGTTCTCGATCAAACGATCAAAGAACAGATCGATGTGGTCTTGATGCCAAAGATTCCAAGTGTCGGTAGGCGCCCGCGGCACGAGATAGACCCCCTCCTGAAGTTTGTACAGTTTCTTCTGATTCTCCCACTGCTGCGTATTGACGCGTGCAGGGGCGCCGCCTCCACCGTGCATCGAGATGTAAAGGCTGCGGCCCGTCGATGGCTTGTCACCAAAGAGCTCATAGGTGAATGGCATTTTGAGATTTTGAAGTGTGATCTCTTTTGCGGTCATCTCTGGTGCACGCGATTCGCGAATGCTTGCGACATGCTCATTCCACAATCGGTTCACTTCCGATTCGGCCTCTGCTTTGCTGAGCGATGGTCGTGCGACCGTCGTCGCTACCAAACGTGATTTGGCTGGCACCATGGCCACTGTTTTGGGGAGCTCCAATGTGATCGTCTGATCATCAGAGCCTACTGGAACACTGCGCAGGATCGATCGAGTTCCATCGGTGGCTTCGATGACACAATTCACACCCGTTGGCAGGTACATCTGAATATGGTCATTGGCATCGAATCGTTCGTCTTTGGATTGCCCCGTAAATAGTTCCTTGCCATTTGCGTCGCGTATGCTCAGCTTGGTTGCTACCCTTTGGCGCGTCGTTGGGTCGATGACCCGCACCATCAGCAGCGATGTTCCCTCGGGCTGTTTGACGGCACGTTGAGTGTACCGGTCCGTCACATTGACGGCGCGAATGTAGTCGATAGACCTATCCCAAACGAGAGGAAAACGCAAAGGAGTACGTTGAAAACTAACTGCGTAGATAGCGTTCAATTCGTGATCTCGATCCGCCTTGGACGCTCTGTCTGTAAACCATGCTTTGTCGAGTTCATCACCATTGGGTTCGGCAGCACCGGTGAAGTGCCAGCCGTTGTCCCAAACTTCTACCCACGAATGGTTCCCGCTTTTATCCGACCATAGGGGCGTACCGACAAACCGAGCTGGGATCCCCACAGCGCGACACGCATCGATGAGCAAGATTGAGAGGCCAGTACACGATGCCAATCCCGATTTGATCGACTCGGTTGGGTTTTGATCCGCTTTCGCACGTTGCGTCGAGTACTTTACTTTGACCAACGGAAACAACTTTTGGTTGAGCATCGCGGCCGCTTGGGAAGTTGTCTTGGCACCCGCAATCAAGGGCATGAATCGCGTTTTGAATTCTTGCCGCCAAGGATCACGTCCTTCATTGATATTCGCGTAGGGCAAGACGTTATTGAGGAAGATATCGTTGGGAATGGAGTCCTTCCACGGCGCAGTGTCCCTTGCATCGAAAGCGAGCCGGACGTTTTCTACCAAGAAATCAGAGCTCAAACTGGTCAAGTCTCGATCGGGCATGTTGGCGATGAGAAACTCCATCGCCTCGCGCTGCTCCCCTTGAACCGCGCTGATGGCTTTCTCAAGTTCAGGTTGGTTTTTGCCAGCGCGGCCGATCGCTTCGGCCACAG